>JASMLC010000002.1 GCA_030748895.1 Candidatus Poseidoniia archaeon | reverse complement strand
GCGCCCGCGTCGCCGTGCGACTCGCTCCAGCTCGGGGAATCGCCGATGGTGGCGCGGTCGACGCGGCCGTCGGCGCGCAGCGCGAAGAGGTAGGTGCTGGTGATGCCGAGGCCGACCCACGAATCGGAGCCGCTGGCGGCCGACGCCCAGCTGCTCCAGCTGGTCGAGGTGCCGCTGCTCGAGCGGGAGACCGCGCGCTCGTTGCTCATGGCGTAGAGGTGCATGTCGTCATTGTAGCTCGCCAGCGCCACCCAGCCGAGGCCGGAACCAACATCGCCCTTGCTGCCCCAGACGCCCGAGCTGCTGGTAGCGTAGCGTACGGTCCCGTCGCTGCGCATCGCGTAGACGTAGCCGTCGGTCGCGGCGAGCGACCGGAAACCAGTGCCGGAGCCGGCGTCGCCGTAGCTGCTCCAGGAGGCGGAGCCGCTGGTGCTTGAGCGCACCACCTGCCCGTCCGCTGCCAGCGCGTAGAGGTAGCCACCATCACCGGTTGCCAGCGAGACCCAGTCCGTATCGGAACCGGCATCGCCGAACGAGGTCCAGTTACCAGCGGTGTCGGTCGATTTCTTCACCGTGCCGTCCTCGAGCAGGACGTAGACGCCCGTACTGTCCCACGCCAGGTCGGCGACGGCGGGGCTGGTCGTGAGCGTCGTCCCGTAGCCGTAGGGCGCCCAGTCATCCGGGCCATTCTGGGTGAAGTAGAGCTTGCCGTCGTTGCGCAGCGCGAAGACGTAGCCCGCCAGCCGCCCCTGCACGGCGGCGATGCTGCTCCAGCCGTTGCTGGTCGGCAGCGTATTCGTGGAACCATAGCCATACTGCACCCAGCCGTCCGGTCCGTTCTGCGTGTAGTACACCTTGCCATCGTTGCGCAGCACCTGCACCCCGCCGCGGCCGTCGGCAGCGATGTCGACATAGCCTGTACTGGAAGGGATACTGTCAGAGCCGTAGCCGTACGGCACCCAGCCGTCGGGGCCGTTCTGCGTGAAGTAGACCGCACCGTCGTTGCGCAGCACATAGACGTAGCCCGCCGTGCTGCCGCTGCCGGTCGCCAGCGAGACGTAGCCGGTGGAGGTGGCGATACTGTCCGAGCCGTAGCCGTACGGCACCCAGCCATCGGGGCCATTCTGCGTGAAGTAGACCGTGCCGTCATTTCGCAAAGCGAAAACGTAGCCGGCGGTGCTGCCGCTGCCGGCGGCGATATCAACGTAGTAGCCGGCGGGGATGCTGCTGGTGCCGTAACCATACTGCACCCAGCCGTCCGGCCCCGACTGGGTGAAATACACCTTGCCGTCGCTCCGCAGCACGTAGACGTAGCCGGCGGTGCTGCCGCTCCCGGCGGCGATGCCGACGTACGCGTCGCTGGAGGCGATGCTGTCGGTCCCGTAGCCGTACGGGGTCCAGCCGTCCGGCCCGCTCTGCGTGAAGTCGACGCGGCCGTCGCTCCGCAGCACATAGACGTAGCCGGCGGTGCTGCCGCTTCCCGCAGCAACATCGACGTAGTGGTAGCCGGTCGCCGGAGCGGTCTTCGACTCCCAGTTCTCGCCGTCGCTCGAGTAGTAGATTGAGCCGCCGAGGTCAATCGCGAACGGGTCAGAATCGTCGTCGCCACCGCGTCCCGTATCGGGGAGGATGACCGTCTCGAACTCACCGCTGGCGACGGTCGCGTCATCGGTCTGCTCGGCCCAGTCAACGAGGTGGAAATGGATGGCCCGCGGGAGCGCCGGCAAATCCGCCAGCGCCAGCGCCGCTTCCAGCTCGCTGCCCCCCGCGGCGGCGTCCGCTTCCCCGTAAGGCGACCAGTCCCAGTCGCTGGCGCTGTCGCCGCTGAATCGCAGCAGCTGCTGGTCCAGCACCTTACCGGTCCAGCCGCGGATAAAGAGCGCGTAGTCGGCGCTGACAAAGGGCGAGACGCGGTAACCCGCACCGGGGACTACGTCGAGCAGCACCCACACCTGGTCCTCGCCGGTCTCGACCGGCAGCGGCGCCTGCGACTGCTGCGTTACCGCCGCCTCGGGGACTTCGGGCGGCGTCTCCATCTGCTCCGCTGGCCGATGGCGCGGTGCCTCAGCCGGGATTTCGGCCCCGGCGAGGATTTCGCCTGCGACGTTTACGTAAAAGAACAGTTGCTGTTCCTGCACCGCCTCGCCGTAATCGCGCAGGTCCACGTTGGCGTTCGCGACATCGCCCGCCGGGTCGCTCCCCGCCAGACGGTCCTCCCAGTCGATGAACAGCCCGTCGACCGCCAGCCGGTCGGGGTCCGCCAGCAGGTAGCGCGGCGGCAGCTCGGCTGGCAGCGCGCGCAGGTAGCCGTCGAAGCCGGTTTCGCCCAGCGCCAGCTGTAGCGTCGTCCCCGCCTCGGCGGTCGCGTCGACCTCGACCCGCAGCGCCAGCTCGGCCGGCTCGGCGGGCGACAGCGCCAGCACCTCGCCGCTACAGAGCAGCTGGCTGCCAGCGCGGTCGCAGCGCCACGTTGTGCCGTCCGGCAGCACCAGCTCCGCGGCTGCGATTGCGCCTGCGGCGTGAGTGCCCTCGAGCGTGAGTGCCAGCCGGTCGATGCTCGCCTCGCGGCTCGCCTGCAAACGCAGCACGCCGGGCGACGACCAGCCCTCGGGCAGCGGGAAGTCGTCGGTCGGGAGTAGCGCTGCGTTGAACGCAGCGCCGCCCACGGCGAGCGGAGTGTCGAGCACGTCCTCGTGGCCGGCGCTGTCGCTGGCTTGCAGCAGCGCGATGACCGGCTCGCCCTCAGCGATGCCAAGGTCGAAGAGGGGAACCTGTGTCTCGAGCTGGCTGGCGCTGGCGCGCGCGTTGAGGCTGGTGAGCGCCGTGAAGCCGTTCCAGTCGGTGCGGCCGCGGCCGTCATCCCAGGTGTAGAGGTAGGCGGCGCTGACTATCGTGCCGGCGCCGGCAATTTCCAGCATGTGGTCGGCGCCGATGCCGCGATAGTCGTAGCCCGTGGACGCGTCGGAGTCGGAGTCGATGAAGACGCGCAGAAGGTCGGTCGTTGTCCCGGCGAAAAGGGACTCCTCGGTCTCGGCGTAAATCGAGAGATAGACTGCGTCCGCCTGCATCGCACCGCCGACCAGGTTGACGTTGCGGTTGGTCCGCTGGTCAGCCTCGGCATCGGGAATTACGGCGACGCCGTTCCAGTCGCCGAAGTCACCATCAATGGAGACACTGTTCGCCTCCTCCGGCATCCAGAACATCAGGAACGAGACGCCGAGCAGCAACAGCACGACCGCCACTGCGACCAGCTGGAGCCGCTTCGGGTTGTCGGTCGAGAAATCCAGCACGGTCGGTGGCGTGTAGCCGGCGCCCTCGCCGTTCGTAAGGCCGTTACCGTTCGTCAGTCCGTTACCATTCGTCAGGCCGTTGCCATTCGTCAGGCCGTTGCCGTTCGTCAGACCGTTACCGTTCGTCAGCCCGTTGCCGTTCGTCAGACCGTTGCCGTTCGTCAGGCCGTTACCGTTCGTCAGGCCATTGCCGTCGGTCAGCCCCGTGCCGAGGCCGGAGCCGTTGGTGAGACCGTTGCCGTCGGTGAGGCCGTGGCTGTTGCCGTTGAAGAGCCCGGCGCCCGAACCGTTAGTCAATCCATTGCCGTCAGTCAGCCCGGCGTTGTCAAGCTGCCGCAGCAGCCCCACGCCCGAGCCGTTGGTGAGCCCATTGCCGTCGGTGAGGCCGTGCTCTTCCTTGCGCAGTCGCTTCCGCGTCACTCGCGTCTCCGCGATAAACCCGCCAGCAGGCCCAGTGCCGCAGCACCCAGCACCGCTAGTGCAGTCATGCTGCCACCGGCAGCAGTGCCGGCACCGCCGGCTGCGCCGACCGACAGCGATTGCGATGGCGTCTCGACCACGTTGCTCCCGTCGCTCGCGATGACTGCCAGCTCCAGCGCACCCTCCGCGGGCAGCAGCGTGACTTCCCAGACGCCGTTGCCGGCGGGGGACATGGCGACCGTCACCGGCTCGCCATCGCCCGCGGTGTAGCGCAGCGCGACCTGCGTAACCGCGGTCTCGTCGGTGACCTCAGCGCGCACGGTGAGCGGCTCGCCCGCCGTGGCTTCGCCGGGCGCGAAGAGTGTGATGGCCGGCGGTTCGGTGTCGATGGTTTCACCGTCGCCGGTCTGCCAGAACTCGGGCGGGTCGATGGAGAACGTCCCGTCGCTGGTATCCTGAACGGTCGAGCCGTCCAGTGCCGTGGCAGTGATGCGAATGAGGGCGCGCTCGACATTTTCGTTGCTCGGTAGCGTCCAGAGGTAGTGGCCGTCGTTGGCGGTCGCGCTCGTTATCGAGGTGTAGGTCGAGCCGCCATCGAGGCTGTACGCAAGCGCGATGGCGGTGCTGCCCGAGAGGTCGCCAGTGACGTCCCACGTCACCGCATAGCTTTCGCCATGCATCAGGTTCTCACCGCCATTGGGCCAGGTGAGGGAAACGGTGGGGGCGATGAACCGCACGTAGTCGACCGAGAAGCTCTCGACGCTCGGCGTCCGCACTCCCGCGCCATCGCCCTTCGCGTCGCCCGGTTCGCTGAAATCGCTGGTGAGGTAGAAGCGCACCTTCAGGAACTTGCCGCGGTCGCCCGCGTAGATTGCCTGCCCTGCCGGGTTGGTGAAGTAGCTCGAGGTTGAGCCGGTCGGCCCGTGCCAAGTCCAGGTCAGCCCGTCGCTGCTCGTCCCGACCTGCGCCTTGACGGTGGTCCCGGCCGGCTGCGGCTTCGACGGCGTCCAGCGCAGCATCAGCCAGTCAGCGCTGTCGGTCGAGTCGAGCGTCAGCGCCTCGGACTCGAAGACGCCGCGCTCGACATAGCCACTGCCGCCATACACGTACGCCTCGCCCGCTGCGCTGCCGGCGTCGTCGTTGCCGTCCGCGCCGACGATGACGTCTGCGTAGCCGTCGCCGTTCACGTCGCCCGCACTGGCGACGCTGCAGCCGAAGTAGTCGTACGCCGCCTCGCCCTGGTCGCTCCAGTCCGGCGTCGCCGAGAGGCCGCTGGCGGAGCCGTGGTACACGTACGCCTCGCCTGCAAGACTGCCGGCACCGTCGTTGCCGTACGCGCCGACGATGACGTCCGCGTAGCCATCGCCGTTCACGTCGCCCGCCGAGGCGACGCTGCGGCCGAAGAGGTCGGACGAGGATTCGCCCACGGCACTCCAGGTGCCGGTCAACCCACGGCTGAGCTTCAGCGTCCCGCCGCTTGTCTCGACGAAGAAGCTCTCTCCATCATCGAAGTCGGCGGCGCTGGTCTGTTCCCAGCGGGTTCCGGCTGCGTCGAGGACGAGCAGCGATACTGCGCTGATGAACATCATCAGCGCGACAAGCAGGGGGGCGGTTGTGTTGCGCATAGTTGGTCTCCCTCAGGCACTACCTCGGCAGCAGCACCCGAGCGTAACCGCCCCAACGGGGGGCCTCCTCAAAAAGGACTATGCGCGCCTGCGACGCAGGAGGGCAAATGTCCCGAGCAATGCAGCAGCGGCAAGCACGCCCGGTCCGGGGACCTGCTCACCTGCCTCGATTTCGAAGCTGCCGTCCGCGAAGTTGGTACCGTTCTTGGCGGCGGTCCACATTACAGGCTTAAAATTTTTGGGAAAGTGTTGCCGCTCAACCGGCAGACGGAGGTGGGAGGTGGGAGTTGCCCACCGGGAGCAGCCACTTTTCAACCCCACGCGGTAAAAAAGAATTGGGGCGAGCCTGATAAACCGCGGACCGCGTGCGCCGTCATGGAACCCATCCGGGCGCCGCGTGGGAGCGAGCTCAGCTGCAAGGGCTGGGAGCAGGAAGCGGCGCTGCGGATGCTGATGAACAACCTCGACCCCGAAGTCGCGGAAAACCCGGACGAGCTGGTGGTCTACGGCGGCCGTGGCAAGGCGGCGCGCAACTGGGACTGCTACCACGCCATCGTCCGCGCGCTACGCGGGCTCGCGAGCGACGAGACGCTGCTGGTGCAGTCGGGCAAGCCGGTCGGTGTCTTCCGCACACACGCTGATGCGCCGCGGGTGCTCATCGCCAACGCCAACCTGGTCGGCAACTGGGCGACGTGGGAGCACTTCCACGAGCTGGAGCGCAAGGGGCTGATGATGTACGGGCAGATGACCGCCGGCTCCTGGATTTACATCGGCTCGCAGGGCATTTTGCAGGGGACGTACGAGACCTTCGTCGAAGCCGGCCGCCAGCATTTCGGCGGCTCGCTGGCCGGGAAACTGATCGTCAGCGGCGGCCTCGGCGGAATGGGCGGCGCGCAGCCGCTCGCGGCGACGATGGCGGGCGCGACGTTCCTCGCTGCGGATGTTGACCGCACGCGCATCGAGAAGCGGCTCGCGAGCGACTACTGCGACGAAATCAGCGGCGATATCGACGCGGCGATTGACCTCGCGCTCAAGTGGCGCGACGGTGGCAAAGCGCGCAGCATCGGCGTTGTCGCCAACGCTGCCGAGCTGCTGGAGCGGCTCATCGAGCGCGACATTGTTCCCGACCTGCTGACCGACCAGACTTCGGCGCACGACCCGCTCAACGGCTACGTCCCGCGCGGGCTCTCGCTCGACGCGGCGGTCGCGCTGCGCGAAAACGACGCCGCGGCATACCAGCAGCGCAGTCTGGCAACGATGGCAGACCACGTGCGCGCAATGCTCAGCCTGCAAGAACGGGGCGCGCACACTTTTGATTACGGCAACAACCTCAGGGCTGGTGCGCAGGAAGCGGGGGTCGCGAACGCGTTCGACTTCCCCGGCTTCGTCCCGGCGTATGTGCGGCCGCTTTTCTGCGAAGGCAAGGGGCCGTTCCGCTGGGTAGCGTTGAGCGGCGACCCCGCAGACCTGGCCGCCACCGACGACGTGATTCTGGAGCTGTTTCCCGACGATGAGCCGCTCGTGCGCTGGATAACAATGGCGCGTGAGAAAATAAAATTCCAGGGACTGCCGTCGCGCATCTGCTGGCTCGGTTACGGCGACCGCGCGAAGGCGGGGCTGGCGTTCAACGCGCTCGTCGCCTCCGAGCGGGTGAGTGCACCCATCGTGATTGGGCGCGACCATCTCGACTGCGGCTCGGTCGCGAGCCCGAACCGCGAGACCGAAGCGATGCGCGACGGTAGCGACGCGGTCGCGGACTGGCCGCTGCTCAACGCAATGCTCAATGTCGCCGCCGGGGCCACGTGGGTCAGCTTCCACCACGGCGGCGGCGTCGGCATCGGCTACTCGCTGCACGCCGGGATGGTTGTCGTCGCCGACGGCACGGACGCAGCGGCGGCGCGGCTTGAGCGGGTGCTGACGACTGATCCCGGCACCGGCATCATGCGGCACGTCGACGCCGGCTACGACCGCGCCCGCGAAGTCGCTGACGAGCACGGGATGCAGGTCGGGCTGGTCGATTGAGCATCGCATGAACCTCATTCTCGCGTCGCAGGCGGACAGCGCCGCGCTCAACCTGCGCGAGCGGCTGCTTGAGCTCGGGAACTGGCGCGAAGATGGCGAATTCCAGGGCAGCCCCGTATGGCGGCTCGTCGACGGCGGCGGCAGCTTCTGCGCCGCGGGAACCCGCATGGCGACGCTGGCAGAGCTGCACCTCCATGCGGAACAGGTTGACCGCGAGTGGGCCGCCGAATTCGGCGAAACGCCAGAATGCATCGCATTCCTCTCGCGCCACAAGGCGGCCAGCGGCCGCCCCTCGCTGACGGTGCACCCCGTCGGCAACTGGGGCGCCGCCGACTACGGCGGGACGCCCGGCGCGGTCTCGGGGACCGCGCCGGGCTGGATGACCGGGCTGCTGCGCGCCATCGCGCGTACCGCGCCGGCCGGCTACCAGGCCTGCTTCGAAGCGACGCACCACGGCCCGCTGCTCGAGACGCCGGCCTTCTTCGTCGAAATCGGCTCTGACGAAGGGCGCTGGGAATTGCGCGAGCCGGCCGAAGTGCTGGCGCGCGCGCTGCTCGCGCTCGAGCCGGCCAGCGGCATCCCGCTCGTAGGAATCGGCGGCGGCCACTACACGTCGCGCTTCAGCGACATCGCGCTGAAGCGCGAAGCGGTTTTCGGCCATATGGTCCCGAAATACGCGCTCGAGCAGCTGACGCCGGAGCTGCTGCGGTCGGCGCTCGAGCGCTCCGGCGCGCGGGCAATCTACCTGCACCGCAAGGGGATGCCGAAATCCGCCGTCACGCGCTGGCGCGACTGGGCCGGGAAAAATAGCATCGCAATCGTCAGCTCGAAAGAGCTGCCGCAGCGTGAAAAATAGACTGAAAATTTCTCGAAGACCAGTATAAAAAATCTGAACTAGCCCGGGAGGAGCATCGCAATGACTGCCTGCTTGAGTTCGTCGACGCCAGTTCCCTCCGTGGCCGAGACCGCCAACGCACCCTCCCCAAGGGGCGCCTCCTGCTCCAGGTCGAACTTGCCCTGCACCTCCAGCCAGGGCGCCTGCGGGTAACGCGCGCGGAGCTCGGCGCGCAGCGCCTGCTGGACTTCGAGCGGGTAGCCCGAAGTCCCCGAAGCGTCGGTCACGAACACAATAGCGGGCGCCAAGTGTTCGAGCGCTGCGAGCCCCTGCTTCTCGATGTTGTTGCGCTCCGCGTCGGGGCGGTCGAGCAGCCCCGGAGTGTCGAGCACCTGTATCGTCTGGTAACGGGCTGTGATGTGCCCCAGACTCACCGACTTGGTCGTGAACGGGTATTCACGCACGACCGGCCGGCCGGTGGAAATGGCGCGCACCAGGCTCGACTTGCCGACGTTGGGTGCGCCCGCCATCGCCACCAGCGGCGTTTCCGGGTCGACCGCCGGCAGCTTGCGCAGCACCGACCGGGCGTCGCGCAGGAACTCGAGCCGGTCGGCGACCTGCCGCACGACTGAAGTCAGGCGTCCGTAGCCCTGCTTCTGCAACTGGCGCGCCCGCTCGCCGCGGGCGCGCGCCGCTTGTGACGTGAAGCGGCCGCCCAGCTTCTGCAGCTGCTTGCGCGCCCAGTCGACGCCACCCAGCGACTGCCGCAGCTCGTCCAGCCCGACGCTCAGATCGACGATGTCGCGGTCGAACGGGTGCAGCTGGTCCAGGCTTGGGAAGTCGTCGACAATCGCGCCGAGCGTCGCCGCAAGGTTGTCGGAGAGCGAAGAGAGCTTGCGCGCAGCGTTGTCGGAAGCACCGCTGCGCTTCTTCGCGGCGCGGTGGAGCGCACGCTCGACGAGTTGCTCTGCATCGAGTATCTCGGGCAGCGGGCGCCAGTCCATGCTGGCGCGAAAACAGGGGGTCTAAATCACATGTGGTCGATGACGGCCTGCCCGAACTCGCTGCACTTCAGCAGCGTCGCGCCCTCCATTAGCCGGTGGAAATCGTAGGTGACGCTGCGCGCCGTGATGGCGCCTGCGATGCCGCGGATGACCAGGTCGGCCGCCTCGTTCCAGCCCAGGTAGCGCAGCATCATCTCGCCGCTCAGGATTACCGAGCCGGGGTTCACCTTGTCCTGCCCCGCATATTTCGGCGCGGTGCCGTGCGTCGCCTCGAAGAGCGCGTGGCCGGTGTCATAGTTGATGTTGGCGCCCGGCGCGATGCCGATGCCGCCCACCTGCGCCGCCAGCGCGTCGGAGATGTAGTCGCCGTTCAGGTTCATCGTCGTCAGCACGCTGTACTCGCGCGGGCGCGTCAGCAATTGCTGGAGCATCGCGTCGGCGATGACGTCCTTGATGATGATATCACGGCCCGTCTCCGGATTCTTCAGCGTGCACCACGGCCCGCCATCCAGCTCGGTCGCACCGAATTCGGCCTTTGCGAGCGCATAGCCCCAGTCACGGAAGCCCCCTTCCGTAAATTTCATAATATTGCCCTTGTGGACCAGCGTCACGTTGGGCTGGTCGTGCGTGATTGCGTATCGCAGCGCGGCGCGCACGATGCGCTCAGTCCCCTCACGTGAGATGGGTTTGATGCCGATACCCGAGCTCTCAGGGAACCGGATTTTGGTGACGCCCATCTCCGACTGCAGGAAGTTGATGACGCGCTGCGCCTCGGCCGAGCCAGCTTCCCACTCGATGCCTGCGTAGACGTCCTCCGAGTTCTCGCGGAAGATAATCATCTCGACCGCGCCCGGGTCCTTTACCGGGCTGGGGACACCCTCGAACCAGCGGATGGGGCGGACGCAGGCGAACAGGTCCAGCTGCTGCCGCAGCGTCACGTTAAGCGAACGGAAGCCGCCTCCGATCGGTGTCGTCAATGGCCCTTTCAAGGCGACAAGCTGGGTACGAATCGCCTCCAGGGTCGCTTCCGGCAGCCACTCGCCGGTCGCGGCGTGCGCCGCTTCGCCCGCGAGCACTTCCCGCCAGGCGATGCGTCGCTGCCCGCCGTAAGCGCGCGCGACTGCCGCATCGAGCACGTCGCGCGCGACCGGCGTCACGTCATGGCCGATGCCGTCGCCGATAATCAGCGGGATTATCGGCTCGTCCGGAACGGCGAGTTCACCGTCGCGGCAGGTAATCGTTGCCGGGGCCATCGCCCGCCCATTCGCGTGAGTATAAACCGGCTACTGCTTTATTCCCGCTCCCGCTGCGGGGGCGTGAACCTGCTCAACCGGCTGGTCGTCGGTAGTGCGCCGTGGATGCCGCGCTTCGTCATCGGCCGCGTCGCAGCACGCTACGTCGCGGGCGACTCGCTCGAGGATGGCCTTGCGCTGGTGGAGCACCTGAACGCGCAGGGTTTCACCGGGACGCTCGACGTGCTGGGCGAAGAAATCCGCGAGGAGGGTGCGACGCTGCGGTTCCGCGACGCCTACCTCGAGGCGCTGGACGGCATCGCCAATCGCGGCGTGGAGTGTAACGTCTCGCTCAAGCTAACCGCGCTCGGCCTGCGCATCGACCCTGCGCTCTGCTGGAACAATCTCGCCCCGATACTGGACCGCGCCCGCGAGTTCGACAATTTCGTGCGCTTCGACATGGAGGACTCCAGCATTACCGTGGCAACGCTCGAGATGTGCCAGCGCGCGCGCGAATACTACTCACGCTGCGGGACGGTGCTACAGGCGTCCCTGCACCGCACGCTCGAGGATGCGCGTGGCCTGGCGGGGGCGGGGAGCAATGTGCGCATTTGCAAGGGCGCCTATGTCGAGCCGGAGGCGATTGCGTTCCAGGGCTTCCAGGAAATCCGCGACAGCTTCATGGCGGTCGCGCGACAGCTGCTCGAGCAGGGCACTTACGCCTGCTTCGCGACGCACGACCTGTGGCTCATCGAGCACTGCGAGGCGCTGGTCGCCGAACTGGGGGTCGCACCCGACCGCTACGAATTCCAGGCGCTCTCGGGGGTACCGGTCGAGGCTACGCTCGACCAGCTTCTGGCTTCAGGGCACCGCGTCCGATACTACATCCCGTTCGGGCCGGAGTGGTACGCCTACTCGCTGCGCCGCATGCGCGAGAATCCCGCTATCTGGCGGCATACGCTACGCGCCATGTTTTCGCGCTCGCGCCACCGCCGCCGCTAGAACGGCAGGTCGTCGAGCAGCCCCGGCCCCAGCACCAGCGCGTCGGCTGCGCCGGCCGCAAGCCGCTCGCCCTCGCGCGGGCGCGTTACGAAACCGAGTGCCAGCTGGCTGCCGTCTGGCTGCAGCGCGCTGCTGGTCACCTCGCCCGCCGGCTTTCCGTCGCGCTCCAGCGAGGTGCCAGCCTCCACGGGCGCCGAAATCTGCAGCCGCATCAGGCGACGGCGCAGCCCGCCCATGTTCCGCAGCTTCGAAACGACTTCCTGCCCGGGGTAGCAACCCGCCTCGGCCGGCACCAGCGCGCTGAGCCCTGCCTCGAGAGGGTTGCGCCGCGCGACGCCTTCGGCGTCCCAGTCGGGGATGCCCGCGGCGAGCCGCGCCAGTTGCGCCAGCTGCGGCTCGCCGTCGGCCGTGAAGTCGGGGCCGGCGCTGACCGCGCTGCCGAGCAGCGCCCGGAAGCGCACTCCGTCGCCGTCCGGGGTCCAGCCGTCGGCGGCCGCTGCCTGCTCGGCGACGGTTGCCCAGCCGAGGCGCTCGATAGCAACGTCAGCCGCGAGCACGAATTTCTCCAGCTCCGTGACGACAGGCTCGCCGCCGCTGGCGATTCCGGCGAGCGTGTGGTCTTCGTCGGCGAGCAGCCACAGCTCGCCCAGCGTGCGTCCGGTGCGCGACAGCAGCAGCCCGTGCGCAGTCTCCCCCGGCGCGAGGCTGGCGACGGAGCAGGTGAGCATCCGCTCGAGGTAGTCGCGCTGCTCGCTGCCGGTGCAGGCGAGCCAGTTCCAATCGAGGCTCCACATCCCGGCGGCAGAGCGCCAGCCTTATGTAAAGCGGTTTTGTAGCGCGGCACCATGGCACCCAGACGGATACGCAAGGGAAAGAAGCCGGAACGGACCGCGACCCCGCAAGGCGGCCGGCCGACGGTGGCGCTCGCGCTCGGCGCGCTGATGATTGTGAGCGTCTTCGCCGGGGTGGTGCTGTTCCTGATTCCCGAGGATGCGCCGACCATAACCTACGGTGTCGAGGCAGAATTCCTGCAGGACACCATCGAGGCTGAGCAGGGCGGCCAGAGCGACTTCGTGCTGGTGGTACGCAACACCGGCTCGCATGGCGACAGCTTTGACATCGTAGTCCAGTCCAACGACGGCGGCTTCGACATCGCCGTCGAAAGCGGCTTCGAATCGGTTGACGTCGCCGTGGACAAGCGACTGCCGCTACTGGTGCACGTCACCTCGCCCAACGCCGGGCTGCTCTATGCGACACTACGCGTCAGCTCACAGGGTGACCCCGCCATCTCGACCAGCCTGCGGCTCTACGTCAAGGCCTCCGGGGAGTTTGGCAACACCACCCAGCACGGCGACTCTGTCGACGTCTGGTACGCCGGAATCCAGGCCAGCGACGGCATCCTGTTCGACACCAATATCGAGTCCATCTTCAAGTCAGACTACCCGCGCAAGGAGTCCGCCAGCGAGCATTACGACCTGCTGACGGCGCCCAACGTCGGCTGCGAGGCGACCGGAGTCCCCGACGATAACTGTCAGGACAAGCGGCAGATGATTCCCGGCTTCGACAACAAGCTGGTCGGCATGCGCGAAGGGCAGACGCTGGCGGTGCGCATCCCTGCGCAGGAAGCCTACGGCACAAACCCGGAATCGCACGCGCTGGGCGGACAGGACCTGATTTTCTTCATCACCCTCGCGGCCATCGTTTGAGCCCCGAGGAGTGGGAAACCGGCGAAGCTGAAGAGCATGGACAGTTCCGCATCTTCCGCGTCAAGGAAGTGCAGGCGACCTCACCCCGGACCGGGGAAGAACTGAGCTTCTACCTGCTCGAGTGCAACGACTGGGTAAACGTCATTGCATTTACGGAGGCGGGCGAAGTGGTGATGATTCGGCAATACCGCTTCGGGACGCAGCAGGTGGAGCTTGAGATTCCGGGCGGCGTTATTGAGGAAGGCGAAACCCCGGAAGAGGCAGCCGTGCGCGAACTCGAGGAGGAGACAGGCTACACCGGCGGCGAAGTTTCGTACCTCGGGTCGGTCTCGCCCAATCCTGCCTTCCACACCAACCGCTGCCACACTGTCGTCATCCAGGGCGTAACACCCGACGGGACGCAGTCGCTCGACCCGGGCGAGGACCTCGAGGTGGAGCTACAGGCACTCAACGATGTTCCGGGGCTGATTGCTGACGGCACTATCCGCCACTCGCTGGTGATGTCCGCCTTCCAGCTACTGGGGCTGGCGGCCGATACTGATTAGACTGCGAACGCACCGAACTGGCGGCAAAACTGGCATTCGCTCGCGCCACCGGCTGGCTCGCCGCAGGTGGGGCAGCGTGCCAGCGGCTGCGGCGGTGCGAGGGCTTCGCGCATGCGGTCCATCCCGCGCAGCAACCCGTGGCGCGTCCCCGGCTGCGCCTGCTCGAGCTGGAGCAGCAGGTCGCGGAACAGGTTGCGCTGCGCTGCCGTTGCATGCAGGCAGTCGCCGGTGTGGAACTCCCACTCCTGGAGCAGCGCCAGCAGGTAGACCTCCTGCTCAGGGATGCGGCGCAGTGGCAGCAGCCGCGGCACCATTCCCGGCTGCCGGTGCTGGTGGGGCGCCATGCGTTGCAGCCGCGCCACGTCGCCGCGCGCGTGGTTCATCAGCACTGTCTGCGCGCAATCATCGAGGTTGTGCCCCAGCACCAGCGCGTCGACCCCCGCTTCGCGCGCGGCGAAGTTCAGCGCGCGGCGGCGCAGGATGCCGCAGGGCGAGCAGGGCGACCCCGCCGGGGGCTGCGCCTGCAGCAGCTCGTCGAGCCCCATCCCGACGAGGTCGCGGTAGCTGCTGACTCGTAGTTCGACCCCCAGCGTGTCGCAGCCACGACGCGCGCACTCCAGCGCCGGGGCGCGGTAGCCCGCAATACCCTCGTCAATTGCTAGCGCGACCAGCTCCAGCCGGCGCTGTGCCGCCCATGCCTGCACCAGATGCAGCGCAACTGTCGAGTCCTTGCCTCCCGAGAGCGCGACCGCAATGCGCTGTAGCGGCTCGCCACTAGCCTCGAGAGCCACAGCCTGCTGGCGCAATTCGCGCTGTACCGATTTTTCCACTGCAGAAACAAAGTGGCGCTGGCAAAGGCTTTCGCCGGAATAGCGACGGTCAATGACCGGGGCGGTCGTGCAGGCGCGGCAGGCCATGCGAGGGCAGCAGAGAACCGCTATAGCAGCTTTCGGCGACCGAAAGTATGACACAATTATGACCCAATAAATCACAAATATATTGCCTAAATGACACAATTACGTCGTCATTAACCGATAAGTTTATATAAGATATTCACAGATAGGCTCGACAGCCATGGCACCATTGGGCCCCCTTAACTCTAATCGCCTGACCGTGCGGCTGGATGCAGAGCGGGCGACGCAGCTGGAATTTTACGCCACCCAGAACCCGATGACCGTACGCTCCTACAATCAGGTACTACAGGAGGCACTCGATGAATTCCTGGAGCGACACACCTTTGCCCCCGGCCGGCGCAACCTTACGGTTTCGCTACCGGAGAAGGCAGTGGAGAGGCTGAATGACCTGAAGGAGAGCGGCTTTGGCTCGTTCGACGAACTTATCGGCGGGGCAGTTTCATCGCACGCCCGCGAGATGTGGCGGGAGGAGCGTGAGTACCACACCCTCGCCAGCGATGCCGACAAGGTGAGGTCGCGCCGCCATGAGATTTTTTCCGAATGGAGTAGAGGTAATGAAAAATGATGGACAGACTAGAAAGCTTTGACAACGACGAACTGATACAGTTCGTCAAGGAACCACGCATCCAGATGCTCGGTATCGGTGGGGCCGGCAACAACATCCTGACGCGCCTGTACCGGCGTGGACTGGGTGGTGTTCAGACCGTCGCCATCAACACCGATGCGATGCACCTCAACGAGTGTCAGGCGCACCACAAACTAGTGCTTGGTGCCGACAGCACCAGAGGACGCGGCGCGGGTGGCAATCCGGGCGTCGGCCGTATGGCTGCCGAGGCAGACCACGAGCGCATCGCAGAAGTTCTGGACAACAATGACCTGACCTTCGTTATCGCTGGCATGGGAGGTGGTACCGGTACCGGAGCGGCGCCCGTAATCGCACGGCAGGCGCGGCAGGCGGGTCAACTGGTAGTGGGCGTCGCCATCATGCCTTTCGAAGCTGAGGGCGACGGCAAGCGCGCGGCCGGATTCGACGGCATGCGCGACTTCAAGGCAGCCTGCAACAGCCTCATCGAGCTGGATAACGAGAATCTCAATCGCCTGGCGCCTGAATATCCCATCAAGCGCGCCTTTGGCGTCATGAGTGACCTGGTCGTCGACATGGTGCAGGAACTGGCACAGATCGTGACAGAACCTTCGACCATCAACGTTGATTTCGCCGACCTGAAGCGAATTGTCGAGGCGGGCGGCACCGCCAAGGTGCTCTACGGTGAGTCAGACAACTCCGCTCCCGGCTCGGTACTCGACGCAATCCTGGGCAATCCGCTGCTCGACACCCGCTACAAGGGTGCCGAGGCGATGCTGCTGCACGTGACCGCCGGGAGCGATTTCTCGCTCAACAACTGCCACGAGGTTCTCGCGGCACTCAAGTTCGACCTCTCCGAAGATGTCAACCTCATCTGGGGGCTACGCACTGACGACCAGCTTGGCAATCGAGTCAAGGTGGTCCTGCTGGTGTCGGCTATCCCCAACAGTGAGGAGGACCTCGATATCGAGCGGTTCGACGAGGCGATAGCTTCCCCGCTAGGCGATGCTATCCCGATGGTAGGCTGAAACCTTTGCTGTCCGCCGTCAATGACGGCTGTGCCTGAGGCGGTGGACACCACTCTCCTGAGAGCTTACACTAGGTACTGTAGCGGCAGGTTGGAGGAGAGGCGAACCTCTCCTCCTGCGCCTTAGTCTATTCCTCTTCTTCGCGGCGACGGAACGCGACACCGAGTGCAGCCAGCAGGCCGCCCAGCATTGTGCTCCAGAGTGCCATCGAGAACGAGGGTACGGTGTTGACCTCGCTCACTGTAGTGATGTCGATCGGCACGCGGTTGTTGCCTTCGTCCGACTCGTCTATGACGTCTTCAGTATCTACCGCAAGGTAGAAGGTGTAGACACCCGAGACTTCCTCGCCAGGTCCGGCGGACATGCCCAGCTCGGTTGCAGTCGCCTTGAAGTAGACGTACTTACAGGTCCGGGAGGGGTCGTTACCGCATTTGCTGGTCTGGATTTCAGCGCCGGTCGCAGAGGTTCCATCACTGTCGACAACCCAGTTGGTGCCGGTCCAGCTGATGGATACCTGCACACCCAGCGGGTTCTGGCTGAAGTCCAGCAGACCCACCTTGAAGCTACCGACTGTCTCAGTGCCAGCGTTCAGCACTTCAACCCGGAAGGTGAAGTATTCATCGCCGCCACTGCGCTTGGTCCAGCCGGTGCCGGCTACACTGTAACCGACCGCGTGCGAGACGTAGCCGTAGTCGCCCAGCTTGAGATCGGGCTTGTCGATGGTCATGGTCGCCTGTCCGTCGGCATCGCCGTCGGTGAAGGTGTCGTCGTAGTCGGTCCAGGAGCGGACGTCCGACTGGATGGTGTAGGTACCCGGTGGTGCCCAGGCTGCGAAGCCCACGGTAACCTCGACGTTCACGTTGAGTGAGTCGCCGGGGTCCATGAAGTTACTCGCGCTCGGTTCCATCGGCTTACCGGCTGAGGAATCCCAGCTGGACTTGGTCGGGTTGGAAATCGACCAGCCAGTTGGCATAGTGTAGTCGGTCGTGCCGCTGGGCCAGGTGATGACGCCATCCTTGTCGATGAACGCGGTCGGGTCACCGCCGCTCGGGTCGTCACGGTTGCCGCCCCAGAAACCCGGAATGGGCTTGATGGCGACCACTGTCTCGCGACCCTGCTGCATGATGTGGCTCAGGATTGCGCCGGGGCATCCCTGGCAGTAGCTACCGCTCTCGAGAGTCACGAACGAGTTGTCCGGGGCAGTGATGGTGAAGTCCACCACGCCTGAGTCCGAGATGGCACCCAGATTGCGCGCCTTGACCGTGTAGGTCCGCTTGATGGTGTCGCCAGTCGACGAGGAGGGCGCCCCCTTCTGTGAAGTGGGCGTGATTTCCTTGACATCCATGGCGTACGAGTTCAGGCCGAATACTGCTGCGGTGTAGGCCGTGAAAGTTCCACTGCCGCCACCGGAGGTCCCGACCAGGCGTACCTGCATCGGTCCACCAATGTACTGGTCCTGCAGGCCACTGCCATCCGAGATTTCGTCCACTACACCAAGGTCGGCATAGAACGTCTGGCTGCTGCTGTTGTCAAAGTAGCTGCTGCCGGTCCAGGAGTCTGGCAGGGTGGTGTAGTTGGCGCCCGGGATAGCGTAGAGCGAGGTTGTTTCACCCGCTGCGCGCCACTTGACATCGAACCACTGGCCACTGGAGCCTGCGCGTACCTGCGCCTGCACCGAGGCGATGTCGAGCTCATAGGCCGCTTCGACCACCAGGAACGGGTCACTGTTCCAGACGTTGAAGCTCTGTGAGGTCAACGTGCCGGAGTCGGAACCGTCCCAGACCCAGGAGCCCATGGTCCAGTCGTCGCTAGTCCACTCAGAGGAGCTGAGCAGCGTAGCGCCCAGCACCAGCGTCTGCTTCACGGTGTTATCGACCGGGTTCTCGTCGGGCACAGTCAGCTCGTCCGGCCGCTCGGCCTTGACGTGCAGGTTGTAGAGGCCCGGCGCAAGCTCGGCACCCCAGCGCCAGGTTGAACCGGCGGTGTCGGGGTCAATCGTGAACGAGTCACCCTTATTCAGCGCAATCTGGACCTGATAGTAGTTCCAGTAACGCGCCGACGGGTCGGGCCACGCCTGCACTCCGTTCATGTCAGTTATGCGCGCGTAGACGGTCACATCCTGCTGCGGCTCGAGGCCAATCGACTTCACCGTGATGGAGAGGTCGTGGTCTTTGCCGGCCGCCGCGAAGCGGTCGGTCGTCACATCGGTGATGCCAACGTTGTTACGGTACTCGTTGCCGATTACCATGATGTCATCCAGCAGTACACCCCGTCCGCCGCCGACGTTGCTGACGACGCGGAAGTCGAGGAAGGTCTGGTAACCCTCAAAGGCGCTCAGGCTGATTTCTTCCACTATCCAGTCGGAACTGGCCCAGTCGCCGCTCGTGCCCTCATAGGTCTTCAGAATGCTCCAGCTACCGGAGGTAATCTTCTGGCTGCTGTCGAAATCGTTAGCAACGCGCACCTCCAGCCGGTCACCGTTGGCCAGATCATACTTAATCGAGAACGTGAGCACCGGCTTGAACGCCGCCCGCAGGTCGACGCAGACGTCGGTGACGTCGTTGCCGTCGACATCGCGCGTGCAGCTGTCAGGCGTGACCATGCTGTCGTCGGCACCTCCGTTGTAGGCGTCGCTGCCGGCACTGAAGTAGCGCCAGGCCCACTTGCCCGACTGGGCCGAGCCCAGTGTCGAGTCATCGGTGACATCTACGTCGAAGAACTTGTTGCCAGTCTCCGAGGTGCGGTGGAACTGGGTGTAGGTGTAGTCCTTGTCATCGACATTATCGTAGAAGAATGTGTCGAAAACACGGAACATCACCTTCATCGAGTTGTTCCACGGGAAGAAGTCCTTGCCCGCCGGCACCAGCGCCTCGACCTCTATGAAGTAGGTGTTGGCAGTGGGCGTCGGGAAGTAGGTGAAGAGCTCCTTCTGGTCCTCGTGGCCCTCGGTGTCGACGTTGCCGTAGGCTGAGTCGCCCGCGAGGGTCGGAATCTCCGGCTGGTCATCGCTCAGCATGTGCGACCAGTCCTCGCCCTGCAGATCAGTTACGGTGAACTTGATCGGCAGTGAGTCCCAGCTCGCCTCGCCGGCGTTCAGCACGGTAGCATTGAACTCACGGTCGTTGTTAGTATTCTGCGCGTGTACGCGGAACGACTCATCGCGAACCGTGACGTCAGTCACAGCCACGTCGCGCGTGATGCGCTCGGTGCCGCGGAAGCACATTTCGTCAATGAACCAGCCCGGGTAGGGGCGGCCGTTGGCGTTGTTCTGCTCGGTGACCTGGTCATTGTCTGCGTCCATCTGGACACGCCAGAGGATTGAGGCTGTGTCTTCCGCTCCGTAGTAGGTGGAAGCCAGAGCGTAGCCCTGGTAGCGCGTGTTACCACCGCCCCACAGGTACCAGGCTCCTTCGCCAGGACAGAAACCGGAGTAGTTAATCAGGTTGACCCAGCTGGCGCCATCGTCCTTCGAAATCTGCATGCGGAAGTAGTCTCCCGATTCCATGCAGCCGGTGAAGAGCATGCTAATTACGACCTCTTCCATCGCGCTCAGGTCGAGCGGCGGGGTTTGGAAGTAATCATCCTGGTTCGGGTTGGGTACGAACTTGGGACAGTCGTTCTGGGCATTGTGGTTGGCATCCCAGTCACAATTAGCTGGGTTGGCATTAGTCTTGTACCAACCGTTGGTATTGAACGACCCGAAGGAGTACATGCCCTCGTGGTAGACTGCACTCTGGGTCTTGTTGTCGGTGGTACCGTCACATTCGCGGGCCCAGCCACAGCCATCCATGTCCCAGTCGTAGGAGTGGGCACGATGGTAGTTTATGCTGTCATAGCTGCTCGCGCCATTGTCATCGGTGTCAGCGATGGTAATCGATGCCCCCGGTTCATCCAGCTCGGCGTTGTCGACCCACTTGGAGACGCCGACGTCGGCCTGAACGAAGTTGTTGGCGGAAACCTGGTCACCCGTGTGGATTACACCAGCTGTGATGCGATCCATACCGGCACTGGTGAAGAGCACGTGGCGTGCCCGGTTGGGGTCGTTACCATCGTGGGCCCGCTGGATAGCGTCGTTAAGCTTGTTGAAGGTAAAGACCACTGACTGGCCCGGCATGATGGTTTCGACATTCATCGGATGTCCTTCCTCGCCGGCGAACGCCTGCGTCGTGAAAGTGCTGTCAAACAGTATCTGGCCGTACTGGTTCTTCAGTTTAAGGTGTACGCCAGTACCCGACTGCGGCAGGTAGCCGTAGTTGGTGATAGTTACCTTGATTTCGACCGGGACCATCGCTTCGACTGTACGCCAGTACTGCGAATGGTTCGGGATATCCAGTCCGCCGATACCGATATCGACGTTCTGCTTGGGCTCGCGGTTAACTTCCATCCAGTCCAGGATAGTGGCGAAGAAGTCTGCCCGCTCGGAGCGGGAATCGAAGACGCCAATCTCGTCAGCGAAAGTGAACGCCTTGTGGGTCTGGGTGGAAGTCACCGGCTGGCCATCGTTCCGTGGAAATTCAATGGCGTGGTACTTGTAGTTGTGAGTCGCATCCCTGTGGACATCCATCCAGAAGGATCCCATTGCATTATTGTCTTGCGGCTGGAAACCACAGGGCCGGTCCAGATAGTGGATACCCGCGGTGTCGGTCGAGTACTCCTTGCCGTCGAAAAGGGAGTCATCGACTCCCTTCATCGGGTTGGAAGTACCGTCAACGACTAGGTAACTGGAGTACCACGTGTTGGCATGCAGGTAGTTACTGACGTAAGTACCTCCATAGGCCGCAAGCCAGTCGCCCATCTGGGTCAGCTGGATTACGTTACGACACTCCTGACACACTGAAAAATCATCCTCGGTACCGGAATTTCCATCGAGGTAGTCCATCATCGTATTTCCCTCGCCGCTAGAGACAATTTCAGTATTCCAGCCGGAATACCAGATAACTACCTCATAGTTGTCGAGCAAGGATAGCCCTTCATTGCCGCTGGGAATCATCCAGTTGGTGCCACCCCACATGCCGGCGCGGAAGACGTCGAATGAATACCCACCGTCGTTCAGTGCCGTCTCAACGTGGGAAGCCTCGAGCCAAGGGCCCGACATCCAGCGTTCCATGTCGTCGTCGACAATCAGGATTTTAGCGTCACCTGGTTCTGCCGGCTCTGGTGAGAACTTGCCGGTAGCCAGCGTCTTAGCTGGCTGTGGCGCGTATCCTTCCACGATGGCGTTGATGTCGCCGTAGGCCTGGACGCCTTCCTCGGAGAAGAAGACATCGTCGCCCATGTAGGGCGTCTTGCTCTCGGTTCCCTGTCCTGTGCCAGCCAGCATTGTAATGCCGCTGACTGTCATCAGGAAGGCAACCAGTATTGCAGCCAGCTTCCCTGTCTGGAAAGCGGATGCAGTGCTGTTTGCGTTCATTTTACACACCTTCGCTGTTTTGTCCTTTACCGTACTCATAGAATGAGCGCAGTCTCCTTCCATCCCGAAGGGTGATAATAAAGTAACACCCCAGTCCGCTGGAACTACTATTTAAGATAAGTGGTACAATCGTTTGACATTAGGAGCTTTTCCGCAGCAGGTCCAGCACCCTCAGCTCCCGTCCGGGCGAGTAGGGGTGCACCATTCGCGAGCCGCTGACGCTGGCGAAATCGCTCAGCTCCTCCGCGACTCCGGCCGGCAATTCCGGCGCTTTGCGGTCAGCCAGCAAGTAGAGGTGTAGCACCCCGCCCGGCGCGAGCGCGGCGAGGCCGGTGGCGATGAAAGCGAGCGAGCCGGTGGGGTGGTTCGCCACGACGCGGTCGAAGCTCCCGAGTCTCGGTACCAGCTCCTCCGCCAGGCCAGTGTGGAACTCAAAGCTCTCAGATGACAGGTTATTAAACTCACAATTACGCAAAGCCCATTTTTCGGCGGCAGGATTTCCGTCGATGGCGACCGCCTGCGCTCCAGCCCGGGCGGCGGTGATGGCGAACGGCCCCACCCCGGCAAACGCGTCTAGCATCCGCTCGCCCGGCCGCACCAGCGCCGCAATGCGCGCCCGCTCACCCGCCAGCCGCGGCGAAAAAAAGACCTGCTGCAAATCAACCTCGAAACGGAGATTGTTTTCGCGATGCAGCACGACGAGGTCGTCATCGCCAGCAACCACCGCGAGGTTCCGTACGCGCCACTGCCCGCCAACGCCGCTGTCGACCGCCACCGTCCGCAGGTTGGCGTGACTCTCCAGTAACGCCTGCGCGATGGCCGTGACATGGGGCTGTGCCTCGTCGGAGAGCCGCAGGATTCCAACGTGGCCCAGCATATCAAACGCGCGCGGCGCCAGCTTGCGCAACTCAGGCGACAGCGCGTCGCGGTAGTCGCGCCCGATGGCGCGCGCCGGCCGCCCCTTGCATTGCACGATTTCGCCCTCGGCTGCGCCCGCCAGCGGCCAGAGGACGAAGTCGCCGTCGTGCTGCGCGCGGAAGTCGGGATGCAGCAGCCCTTCCCGCTCAAGCCGGGCGCGTGCTGTTTCGGCGTCGGCGCGCTGCACTTTCAAGTGGGGAATCACTCTATGGCCTGACGGTAGGCCGCCGCGTCAAGCAAGCCCTGCGACTCCGCGGCAGGCCGGAAGGCAACAATCCAGCCGAGCTCGTAGGGCGACTCGTTCAGCAATTCGGGCGCCTCTTCCAGCTGCTGGTTGACCTCGGTTATTTCGCCCGCCACCGGCGCGTAGATATCGCTGGCGGCCTTGACCGACTCGGCGACAGCAACCCTGTCTCCCGCGCCAAAAGTGTCGCCGACCGCCGGTAGTTCGACGAACACCACGTCGGAGAGCGCCTGCTGGGCGTGGTCGCTGATGCCGAGGACGCAGGTCCCGTCATCGTGCTGGCGCAGCCACTCGTGCGACTCGGCGTAGAGCAGTTCTTCGGGTATGTCGCTCACTGGAACGGCGGCCGCACCACGCGCGCGTTTAAGTGTTTTCCGCGCACGGCGACCGTCACCGCGGTCCCCGGCTTGAGGTTGAGGTAGGCGAGGCCGATGCCAGTCCCCAGCGATGGAGAGAGCGTCCCGCTCGTGAGCTGGCCGACGCGTTCGCCGGCGTGGAAAACCTCGCAGCCGGGGCGCGGAACGCCGCGCTCCCCAAGCTGGATGCCGCGCAGCACCGCGTAGCCGCTGCCGCGCTGCGCCAGCAGCGGCTCGCGGCCGATGAACTGGTGGCCCCAGCCGATGACCCAGCCGCAATTCGCCTCGAGCGGCGTCTGGCCCCCGTCAAAATCAGTCCCCGAGAGCAGCATTCCGCGCTCGAGCCGCAGCGTGTCACGCGCGCCAAGCCCGCACGGCGCGGCTCCGAGCGCCAGCAGCGCCTCCCATTGCGCCAGCGCCGCGTCGCGCGGCAGGATGATTTCGCACCCCGGCTCGCCCGTATATCCCGTGCCGCTGACAATGAATTCACCCTGCCGCGTGTGGCTGAACGGCTCGACCGCCAATGCGAGATGCATCTCGAGCAGTCGTGGCGCGTCAGGGCCTTGCAGCGCAATGCACGCCAGCTCCGCACTGCGGTCTTCCAGCGTCGCGTTGAAGTCGGCGATGTGCGTCGCAAGCCAGTCCGCAATGCGACCGGTCGTGGCGGCGTTGGGCACCAGCAGGAACTCGTCGGGGGCGAGGCAGTAGACTATCGTGTCATCGATGATGCAGCCCTGTTCGTCGAGGATGTGGCAGTAACGGCAGCGCCCCGGCTCGAGGTTGCGGATATCCCATGTTGTCACCCACGCCAGAAACGCCGCCGCCTTCGGGCCACGAACGAAAAGCTGCCCCATGTGCGAGACATCGAAGACGCCCGCGGCCGACCGCACCGCACGGTGTTCAGCGATGATGCCTTCGAACTGGATGGGCATTTCCCAGCCGGCGAAGTCGACCAGCCGCGCGCCGAGGGCCCTGTGGCTTGCATGGAGCGGGGTGTGGTGCATCGCGACCGCACCCCGCCGACGGGGAAAAACCGTTGGGGCGCGACTCAATGCTTATAACCGTCTGGATGTGCCGCACGATGTGGCAGTCCCCAGCGACGACAAAAAGCGCGGATTCAAGCAGAGCGTAAAAGTCACCATTGAAGACAAGGAGGGGCAGAAACATACGTTGCGGCTGCCGCTGCCGTATCGCCCCAAAGGGGAAATGTTCGCCGTCGCCGAGACCTTCCAGGGCGGCAGCCGGCTGCAGCTCATCTGCGAGGATGGCAAGCGGCGCATGGGGCGCATCCCCGGCAAGCTGCGGCGCCGGATGTGGGTGCGCGAGAACGACCTGCTGATTATCGTCCCGTGGTCGTTCCAGGATTCGAAGGCTGACGTCAAGTTCCGCTACACGGCGACGCAAAGCGCCAACCTGAAGCGGCAGGACCTGATACCGGAAATCCTGGACATTTACTGATGGAAGAGAGCCTGCTGAGGCTGGACCGACAGCGGGGGCAGCTTGTACGCGCGGGCGACCGCGACGGACGCAAGACACTCGACGCGGTGTTTGACGAGCCGACGTTGCACGCCATCCAGCAGCTCTTCAGCCGCGGCGTGCTGCACACGCTCGAAAACATCATCGCCACCGGCAAGGAGGCGAACGTCTTCCGCGGCAAGACGCGCGACGGGCGCAACCGCGCCGTGAAAATCTACCGGCTCAGCACTGCCACCTTCCGCAAGCTGGCGCCCTACCTTGATGGCGACCCGCGCTTCCCGCACAGCGGCAAGTCGCACCGCGACCGGATTTTCACCTGGGCGCAGAAGGAATTCAAGAACCTGCACCTGATGCACGCCGCTGGCGCCAGCGTACCGCAGCCGTTCCACGTCCACCGCAACCTGCTGGTGATGCAGTACCGCGGCTGGCGCTACCACCCCTATCCAACGCTGCGCGAGCTGCCGCCCGAGGAACCGCGCGAGTTCCTGCAGGCGCTGATGGGCTCGGTGAAGGCGTACCACGGCGCGGGGCTGGCGCACGGCGACCTGTCGGAATACAACGTGCTTAACGTGCGCGAGCAGCCCTGCATTATCGACGTGGGGCAGGCGGTACCTCGCCAGCATCCACGCTTCGCAGAGCTGCATGAGCGCGACCTTGGCAATATCCACCGCTGGTTCCGCAAGCGGCTGCCGGGGCTGTCGCGACAGGAGGTCGAGCAATGGAGTACGTGAGGATTCCGCAACGTCGCATCGGGGTGCTCATAGGCCACGACGGAGAAACCCGCAAGGAGTTCGAGGACGCCACCGGCTGTACCCTCGAAATTGACTCGCGGACCGGGATGGTGCGCGTCGTCCAGCCCGAGCGGGGCGACGCGCTGCTGGCGCTGCAGCTGCTGGCGGTCGTGCGCGCCATCGGCCGCGGCTTTTCCCCGGAGACGGCACGCGAGCTGCTCGACCCCGAGACCTACCTTGAAGTGGTCGATATCCGCGACCACACCGGCCACTCGCGCAAGCGGCTGGAGCGGATGCGCGGCAGGGTCATCGGTCGCAACGGCAAGACACGCCGCATCATCGAGGAGCAGAGCAACGCCCGCATGGCGGTGCAGGGGCATACGGTAGCGCTGCTTGGCTCGCTCGAGGCGGTCGAGGCGGCCAAGGTCGCGCTGGGGATGCTGCTCGCGGGGGCCGAGCACGGCTCGGTCTACCACTACCTCGAGGGGCACCGCCGCTCGCGCTGAAGCGATTTCCTGCGCAATTATTAAATAATTCGGAAGTATGCGGCGAAAAGCTCGTTGTTCTGGCCATGGTATTTAGTGCCGGGAACGGGCGTCCAGCAGCGCGAGGTGAAACAAACTATGAAAAATGAATCAAGCGGGGCGAGAACATGAAAATCAGTTTCCTGGGTGTCGGTGAGGCATTCGACGAGACGCAGACCAACGTCTGCCTGCTGGTAGAGGCAGCCGGACGACGCATGCTGGTCGAGTGTGGTGCCAACACACCATCCGAAGTGTGGAAGATTTCGGTCCGGCCCGACTTCCTCGATGGTGTATTTATCTCGCATTTCCACGCTGACCACGTCTTCGGACTGCCGGCGTTGCTGATGCGCATGTGGGAAGATGGCCGCACGCGCCCATTCTACCTCTTCGGCCCGGTCGGGAGCCAGCGCCACCTCGAGCGGCTGATGGAGATGGCGTACCCCGGGATGGTCAAGCACATTCCCTTCACACTACGTTTCCGCGAGCTACAGCGGTCGCACCGCTGGGACGACTGGAACCTGCGCGTCGTCAACACGCGCCACAGCGTCCAGAACCTCGGGCTGCGCCTCGAAGCGGGCTCGCCGCAGAAGGTGTTCTGCTACTCGGGTGACGGGATGTTCACCCCCACCGCCGCCAAGCTCTACACGGGAGCCAACCTGCTGGTGCACGAGGCATACCTTGAGGACGGGCAGACCAAGACCCACTGCAGCCTGGTCCAGCTGGAGCGACTGCATGACCTGGCGCGACCAAAGCAGATGGCGCTGGTCCACCTGCAGCGCGACCTGCGCAAGCAGAAGAAGGATATCCTCAAGAAATACCGCCAGCGCAAGTGGACCATCCCCGAATCGGGCGATGTCGTCACCTGCTGAGTGGGCGTCCACAAACTGGTCCATATCATCCGTTTCGAGTCGGCGCGCAAGCTGACGCGCGTCCCCGCAGGCCATCCCTGTAGGCGGGTCTACGGTCAGGCCTTCCGGCTCGAAATCCACGTTGAAGGCGAGATGGACCCCGCGACCGGGATGGTGGTCGATTTCGCACTACTCGAAGAGGCGTTCGCGTCGCTGAAAGCGCAGGTCGACCACAACTACCTCAACGACCTTCCGGGGCTGGAGAACCCGACCAGCGAGGTGCTGGTCGCATGGCTCTGGGAACGGCTGGCGCCGAGCCTGCCGCAGCTGCGCAAGCTGGTGCTGTGGGAGAACGAGACCTCGCGCGTCGAGTTCGCCGGCTGACGCGGGCGCCCGGGGGTCACAGTTTTTAGCCGGCTGCCGCTACGCCCGCATGACCACTATCGCCTTCCGGGTTGATTCCACCGCACGCGGCAAGCGGCTGGTGGATCTGGGCGAGTTGATGCGCGAAGCCGGTTACCTCGAGGAGTTCAGCTTCGACCGCGGCGCGCAGGAAGTGCGCTTCCGCTTCGCCGAATCGCCGGTGGCCTTCGGCCCCGACGGCGAGATTGACCTCGGCGAGCTGGAGGAATATATTCAGGCCGAGACCTCGATTGGAAAGCGGTTCACCGACGAACTGTTGCGTGAGGTCTTCAACCTCGACGAGACCGGTCACGTCTGGCAGCCAGAAGAAGACTGACGCCGGCGAGGGCGACCGCCGTCATCCACGCACCCGGCGCGGGCAGGAATGACGAGTCTTCGCGTTCGATAGCGCGGACCTCGACCGCGACTGTCGCGGTCGTTTCACCTCCCTCGCCGTCACGCACCTCCAGCGTCAGGATGTGCGCGCCGGCCGAGAGCGTCGCAGACGTCTCGAACGAGGAGGTCGTCACGAGGTGGCCGTCGCGGTCGCTGCTCCAGCTAAAGAGCAGCGGGTCGCCGTCCGGGTCGCTGCTGCCGGCAGCCGAGAGCGCCACCACCCCTGCGGAGAGCTGCGTGCCCGGCTGCGGCAGCGCAATCAGCGCCAGTGGCGGCCGGTTGGGCTGCTCGTCGAGGACCATGATAGTAACGCTGGCGGGCGCCGAAGAGTGCGCGCCCTCGTCGTCCTGCACCTCGAGCGTTGCCGTGTAGCTGCCCGGTGAGAGGTAGGTGTGGCGCGCCCACGACTGCGAAGCCCAGCCGGTGGCGTCGCCATCGCCGAAATCGAAGGCGTAGCCGGCGACTTGCGAGTCGTCGCTGGAACCGTTTCCACTGAAGCTCACGGGCTCGCCGAACTCGAGCTCGAGCGGCTCCGCCGAGAGCCGTGCGGTGGGCCGCCGGTTGGCGTCGTCGTTGGTTATTTCGACCTCGACTGTCGCCGACGACGAGTAATTAAAGCCGTCCCACGCCCGCGCCTCAATCCGGTAGCGACCGTTCAGGTCAGCTGTTGTGTTCCATTCCCAGCCCCAGTCAATGGTGCCGGAAGCGGTCTCCCATGCGTTGGGCGCGACACGCACCTCGACCCGACGCACCGCGTAGTTGTCGCTCGCGGTGCCGCTGACTGTAACGGTCCCGGAGAGGATTTCGTTTTCGTGCGGCGCGGTGATGAACGCCAGCGGCGGCTGCGTATCAATAATGTCAGTGACTGTTGCCGAGAGCGTGGCGCTGTGGTCAGAATCATCAGCATCAGTGGGCGAGATGTCAACCAGCAATGCGGTGAACTCGTGCTCGCCGAGCACCGCGGTCCACGGCAGCGCAAGGTTCAGCGCCTGTTCAGGGTCTAACGACCCCTCACGGGTGCCGAGCGGCTCGCCGTCGAGGCTGAACTCGACGCTGAAGCTGCGCGCTCGGCCGAGACCTTCGTTGACGATGCGCGCGATCAGCTGCACCTCCTCTTCGGGCAGCGGCACCTCGGGCTGCAGCCGCAGCTCCTCGATGCGCAGGTCGGGCGGGTCGCTGTAGCTGCTGACCTCCAGAGACCGGGAAATGCCGGGATTGTTGTTAAGCGCGTAGCTGGCGCGTAGCTGCGTCTCGGTGACAGCGACCGGCGCCCCGAGGTCGAAGCGCAGCGTCGGGTACGAGATGAGCACCGCGCCCGCTGCCGGCTCGCCGGTGTAGTTGAACCAGCCGCGCACGAATCGCTCGCCGCCATCGACGCCAGAGGCGAAGGCCGCCTCGGCGGTCAGCCCGTCGGCGGCATCGGCGTCCAGTTCGAAGTTGCTGGGCGCCGGCCAGGACGCTGACCAGCGCGCCTCGACCCGCACCGAATCGGGCTGCTCGCCTTGCGGGTAGTCCTGGATGGTGCCGCCATCCTCGCCGCGAGTCGTGTGCTCGGTGCGGGTGTAATCCATCGCGAGCGTGAAGCTGCCGTTCTCGAGCACCGGAATTTCGGGCGGCCCCGCAATGGAGCCGGAGCGCAGGTCGAGTGCTCGCCGCACCGCGCCGAGCGCATCGACCGTGCCCCAGCCGTAGCAGTTGTTGGGCGAGTATAACTCGCCGCAATCCAGGTCGAACGGGACGCGGTGGTCGCTGGTCTCGCGCATGATTTGCTTATAGGGACTGCTGGCGGCGTCGGGCCGCATCTGCGGGTTGGCCTGCACCATCAATGCGGCAAGGCCGGCGACGTGCGGCGCCGACATGCTCGTCCCGGAATAGGAGACGTAGCCGTCGCCGCTTCCTTTCTGGGCGGACATCACGCCACCACCGGGCGCCATCACATCGGGCTTGAGACGGCCGTCGCCAGTCGGGCCGCGCGACGAGTAGATTTCGCGGTTGTGGTTGTCGTTGACCGAGCCGACGGTAATCGCGCGTTCGCTGTCGCCCGGGTAGGTCACCGAGCCGGGGTGCGCCGCGACGCCCAGGTTGCCGTTGCCGATGGCGACCGTCGTCACGATGCCGTTCTCGACAGCGTTGTCGAGCGCCTGCGAAATCGACGATTGCCCGTCATTGGTCGCACCGGGAATCACGACCGGCCCGCCCAGCGAGAGCGACATGACGCGGATGTTGAAGCGGTCGCGGTTGGAAATCGTCCAGTTTACCGACCGCAGCAGGTCGTTGGTGTCGCCACCGCCGCCGTCGAGTGCGATGACCCCGGCGAGCCGCGCCTGCGGGGCCATCCCGGCGTAGGTTCCCGAAGGCCCGCCGGTGCCGGCCGCGATGCCCGCCACATGCGTGCCGTGGCTGCCGGAGTCGTGCGGCTGCTCGTCGGGGTATTCCTTGTCAGTGTTAGCGTTGTAGAACGCCAGCTTACCGTCCGCGTCGACTGCTATCTTCGGGTCGTCGGTCGAGCTGATATCGTCAAGGTCGTCGAGAGACTCATGCGCGAAGTCGACGCCAGTATCGAGAATCGCAATCGTCACGTTCTCGCCCCGGAAGCCGAACTGCGACCAGACGTCGGTCGTGCGCAGCGACGCGACGCTGTTGTCGAGCGCCGGGTAGAACATAACGTCCGGCTCGAGCCACACCAGTCCAGGAAGCCATGTTAGTGATGGTAGCGCATTGAGCGGCACGATTGCCCCGAATGTCTCGAATCTGGGAAACCAGGATACGACTTCACCACCTAAGGACACAACGTAGGTGCGGTGCTCGCCACGTAAATCATCCACACGCATGATTACCGAAATCTGCCCTTCGGGGGCTGGCGTTCCCCCCAATTCACCAATGCGCCCCGGCTGGGCAGCCATCAGCGCCAGCCGCGGGTCGACCAGCGACGCCGTTTCCGCCGGCAGCTCGACCCCATCAGGTGATACGGGCATCGCCCCAGCCGGCAGCATCCCTGCCAGCGTTGGTAGTGCCAGCAGGGCGACCAGCAGCAGCGTCATGAACCGCTTCACGGCGGCGCGTAGTCAAGCCGGTGATAAGTGTTTGCAGCCGCCCGCGAGCGGGGCAAATTATGCTTGCCGCCCGGAAAAAAGAAAAGCGCTATCGTCGAGAGCATACCCGTAGAACTGGCGCCCGGACCGGGATTCGAACCCGGGTTCGAAGCTCCGCAAGCTCCAGTGATTCCTGGCTACACCATCCGGGCGCGCGGCGCGATGGCTCGCCTTCTTTAAAGCCCGCGGCGAAGGCGCGGCAGCTCGCTGGCGACGATTGCGCGCCACTCAAACCCTTAAGACTCGGCGCCTTGGCGCCGCATGACAAGCGTGATGCTGCTGCTCGGCTCGGCGAGCGACAAGCCGATAGCAGCGAAGGCGGAGGAGGTGCTGGCGCAGCTCGGCATCAGCCACGCGACGCACGTCGCGTCGGCGCACCGCACCCCGCGCCGCGTGGTCGAGCTCGTGGAAGGCAGCGACGCGTCAGTCTTCATCGCCGTCGCCGGCCTCTCCGCAGCGCTGCCGGGCGTCGTGGCGGCGCACACGCGCAAGCCGGTCATCGGCGTCCCGTGCACCTCGGGCAGCTCGCCCGGCAACCTCGATTCACTGCTCTCGGTGGTGCAGATGCCGCCCGGCGTCCCGGTCGCCGCGGTCGGACTCGGCCGCGGCGAGAACGCCGCGCTGCTCGCGGCGCGCATGCTCGCGCTCGGCGACGATGCGGTGGCTTCCGCGCTGGAAGATTACCACGCCGAGCTGGAACGCAAGGTCATCGAGTCGAGCTGAAACGGTCGTTTCAGCGCGCCGATTTTCTCGACGACTGCTATTTAATCTTCGTAGCCGTGCTTCCCGATGAGCGGCACGAACGCGACGCCGGGCCGCCGCTCTTCGCGCCATTCGTCGCTGTCACGCTCGATGACGAGCAGTTCCTGCAACGTGCGGCCGCCGACCGGCACCACCATGCGCCCCCGCACGGCGAGCTGCTCGCGCAGCGGCCCCGGCAGCCGCGGCGCGCCGCAGGTGACCAGGATGCGGTCGAACGGCGCCAGTTCGGGCAGGCCGAGCGAGCCGTCGCCGTGGTGCACCGTCGCGTTCGTGACGCCCGCAAGGTTGGCGCGCGCCCGTTGCGCCAGTTGCGGGATGCGCTCGACGGTATGCACCTCGCCGTCCGGCGCGACCATCGCCGCCGCGACCGCCGCGTGGTAGCCGCACCCGGAGCCGACCTCGAGCAGCCGCTGGCCGGGGCGCGGCTGCAGCTCCTCGAGCATCATCGCGACCATGTGCGGCGCAGAGATGGTCTGCCCGCGGCCGATAGGCAGCGGCGTGTCGTCCCACGCAGCGTAGCGCTGCGGCTGCGGAACGAACGCGGCGCGGTCGATCGCCTCCATCCCCGCCCGGACTGCGGGCGTGCGTAGGTATTCGCGCCGCTCAAGGTAGTCGAGCAGCCGCGTCCGCGCGGGGTTTGCACTCATCGCTCGTCTAGCGCTCGCCGTGCGGGGGCGCTGGCCTTGCTTCGTAGCGACTGGCGATAGACGCGCCCGCACTGCAGACAAGTGGTGGTGCGCCACCCCTTGCGCGAGAGCCGCACGCGGGCGGTCGCCGGCCCCAGGAAGCCGTCGCAGCCGCGACAGACGCGCAGCCGCTGCTCGCGCGTCAGCTTCTGCCGGTAGCGCTTGCCGATGAGCCGCGCCAGCTGCGCGCAGCGGTCAGCGTCCTCCTGCCGCCCTTCCAGCGCCCAGCGCTCCGCCTGCTCGAGCAGGTGCGCGATGCGCTCGCGAGCGATGGTCTCCATGCGGTTCGTGCGGCGACCGCGACGACGCGACGACATGCGCCGCGAGTGGCCGGTTTTTTAATGGGCACCGGCTGCGCGAGCGTGCTCGGCGACCTGTTACGGTGGGACTCCGCATGGGAACTCTACTTCCACTTCCTGATTTTCGTTCCGATTGTCCTGCGACTGGGCGTGCTGGGCGGGCCGGCGCTGACCGCCATCAAGCTCCACGGCCACCACCTCAAATGGCTCTTCGAGCGGCTGCAGGAAATCCCGCGCGGCTACACCATCGCGGTCAAGTTCACCATCGGGCTGCTGGTGCCGGCGACGATTGCGCTGCTGCGCTTCTTCGTCCCGAGCCCCGACGCGGATGGCCTCGTCACGCTGGCGGGCGTGACGCTGCATGTCCCGGCGTGGAGCGAAATATCGCAGTGGCACTACCTCGCCATCGCCGTCTTCTTCATCGCGCACACCTACCTCGACTTCCGGCGGGTGTGGGACACACGCGAGCTGGCGGTGCGCATCATCAGCATCGACATCAGCCGCTACCGGCCGATGGTCGACCGAATGCTCTCGATGGGTGACTGGCTCCACGGCTCGGCCGAGCGCGGCGTGCAGGCGCAGCCGCACGAACGGGTGGCGCGCTTTGTCGGCTTCCTCGCCACGCGCGTGATCGACACGACCAACACGGTCGTCGACAAGGTGATGGAAAAGCCGGACGCCTACGCGCGGCGCTGGATGCTGGTCAACGTCGGCATCGGCCTCATGTTCCACCTGCTGCCGATGGTGTTCCTGTTCCTGCTAGTCGTGACGCAGGAAATAGCATAAGTGGCGCTAACTGTGCGTGACGACGCGACATGATTCCCAAAAGCAGCCCGGCAACGCCACGCTTCACCCCCGCGCTGGCGCTGCTGCTATTGCTCCCGGCATTCGCCGGCTGCCTCGACAGCGGCGAACCGGCGCAGCCGTCGCTCGCCGCTTCCGTGAGCATGGCGCCGGGCGAGCTGATCGGCGGCACCTTCCAGCCGGTCGAATTCACCGCGCGCCAGCCGCTGAGCCTGCTAGTGCCCTACCCGGTCCGCGACTCCATCTCGGGGCTGGTGCAGAACGGCACTGTGCTTGACTTCGCGCAGGCGTGGGACTCGCGGCAGGTGATGCTGCTGGCGCCGCCCGGCCACGCCACGGCCACGTTCCTCGTCGCCGAGCAGGGGCGCGATGCGTGGCCGCTGCGCGCGACCAATGAGAGCTGGCGCGAGTGGATAGACCGCGGCGGCCCCGCGGAAGGCATGGCCGACGGCATCGGCGCGCTGCGCGTAGCTGGTGACGGTGAACTGCCGGCGCTGGTCCCGGAAAGGCTCACCGCCGCCGGCATCGAGACGTTGCAGTTCCCGGTTTCGCGTCCCATGCGTGACGGTATTGCCCTGGAGCAGGGAGGTAACCACAGCACCGGGCTAGTCGACGGCTATTCCATCTATGAGTGGCTGGAATTCGTAACGGACGAGCAGGACGGCTATAACGAGCGCTGGGGGCCACTGGTCCCGCGCGATCCTGCTTATGAGCGGGCGCTGGCGTTCCTGGAGGGCGAGTTTGACTCAATGGGGCTCGACGGGCAGATTCACCGCTACGAGTTCTCCAGCTCACCCTACGCGGTCAACGTCTGCGGCTACAGGACGGGGACGGTCTACCCCAATGAGTGGCTGGTGCTCGGGGCGCACCTCGACCTCGCGGAGCCGGGCAGCCCACCGGGCGGCGGGACCCACATCGGCGCGCACGACAACACTGCGGGAGTGGCGATGGCGCTCGCGGCGGCGGGCGCGCTGGCGCAGTTCGACAGCCGGCGCACGCTCGCGGTCTGCTTCTGGTCGAACGAAGAGAACGGTTACGACGGCGCCGATCGCTGGATTGACAACCTGCCGGCCGGGGTAACCGTGACCAACTACCTGAACATCGACAGCGCCGGGGTGAACTATCCCGGGGAATACACGCTGGTCGTCGACATCATTCCCGACAGCGACGACCAGCTCAACGAGCAGTGGGAGATGATTTCGCTCACCGAGTGGATTGGCTCCACCTTCTACGACATCGCGCCGGTGCTGCGTAACGGCCGCGAGCTCTACTACAGCGAAGGCTACGCGGCGATGAAGGACCACGACCACCCCCATCCGGAAACTATCTCGGTCCACGAGTCGCAGCGTGGCCGCAGCGACTACGTGCGCTTCGCCGACCGGCTCGGGGTCGTCTCGCTGGACTTCGGCGCTATCACCGGCGGCTACGACTGCTACCACGCGCCGTGCGACACGCTGCCCGAAATGGTCGACTGGATGGCAACCGCCAACGGCACCGGCCAGCAGAACCTAGTCGGGTCGCTCGACATGATTGCGTGGTGGTTCGCCGGGCTATTCTGGTATCTCGACGAGCGGCCGGTCTACGACCGCAGCTAAAGCGATTCGAGTCGCGCCAGCAGTTCCCCCGCCGCCGCGCGCAGCGCATCGAGTTCCCCTTCGTTGGCGAGCGTCTCGTCGGCCGCCGCAATCGTCTCCGCCAGCGACCACCCTAGCTCGCGCTCGTCACGCGCGTGAAACGCGGCCGCGTCGCCGTCGTCGACGCGGCCGCGCTGCTGGACCCGCGCCAGCCGCTCCTCGGCGGACGCGACGACCGCGACCGTAACGAGCGCGTCACCGTAGGCGGCGCGAAACACCGCCAGCTCTTCTTCGCCGCGCATGCCGTCAATCAGCACGTGGCTGCCGGCAGCGCGCAGCGCGTCGATGCGCTCCAGCGACCGCGAAGCCCAGATGCCGTAGCCCAGAGCTTTGCGCTCGCCGTTGGCGACCGCGCCGACGCTGGCGGGCGCCAGCTCGAGCCCGCGCCGCTCGGTCTCCTCCCACACTAGGTCACCGATGCGGTGCACCGCCCAGCCGCGCTCCCGCGCGACCGCCGCCACCTCGCCCTTGCCGGCGGCGGGCATGCCGGTCAGCGCGATGATGGTCATCAGAACTCCGACGGCTCGCGGTATTCGCCGAAGACCCCGCGCAGCACTTCGCACAGTTCCCCGAGCGTCGCGTCGGCGCGGACCGCGGTGATGAAGTGCGGCATCAGGTTGTCGTCGCCCTCGGCCGCCTTGCGGACCGCGTCCAGCGCCGCCTCGTGCTTCCTGGGGTCGCGTCGCTTGCGCAGCCGCGCCAGCCGCGCGCACTGCCGCTCGAAGCCCTTGGGGTCAATCTCCAGGATGGGGATTTCGATGGGCTCATCGACTGTGTGCGCGTTGACGCCGACCACCTTGCGCTCGCCGGAGTCGATTTCGCGCTGGTAGGCGTAGGCGGCGGCGGCGATTTCCTTCTGGAACCAGCCCTTCTCGATGGCGGGGATGACGCCGCCGAGCGAATCAATGCGGTCGAAGTAGTCGCGCGCCTGCCGCTCAAGGTCGTCGGTGAGCCACTCAAGATAGTATGAGCCGCCGAGCGGGTCGACCACGTTGGCGGCGCCCGACTCGTGCGCGATTACCTGCTGCGTGCGCAGGGCAATCTGCGCCGCCTTCTCCGACGGCAGCGCCAGCGCCTCGTCCATCGCGTCGGTGTGCAGGCTCTGCGTGCCGCCCATCACGCCCGCGAGCGCCTGGATGGCGACGCGCACTATGTTGACTTCAGGCTGCTGCGCCGTCAGCGAGCAGCCGGCGGTCTGCGTGTGGAACCGCAGCTTCCACGAGCGCGGGTCCTGCGCGCCATACTTCTCGCGCATCTCGCGCGCCCAGATGCGGCGCGCAGCGCGATACTTGGCAATCTCCTCGAAGAAGTCGTTGTGCGCGTTAAAGAAGAACGAGAGCCGCGGCGCGAACTCGTCGACGCCCAGCCCGCGCGCAACTGCATCGTCGACATACGCAAAGCCGTCGGCGAGCGTGAACGCCAGCTCCTGCGCCGCGGTGGAGCCAGCCTCGCGGATGTGGTAGCCCGAAATCGAGATGGTGTTCCACTTCGGCATCTCGCGAGTGCCGAACTCGACCGTGTCGGTCACCAGCCGCAGCGACGGCAGCGGCGGATAGAGATACTCCTTCTGCGCGATGAACTCCTTCAGGATGTCGTTCTGGATGGTGCCGCCCAGCTTCGCGCGCGGGACGCCGTTGTTCTCGGCGTTGGCGATGTACATCGCCCAGATAATCGCCGCGGGGGAGTTGATGGTCATCGACGTCGTGACTTTGTCGAGCGGAATCCCGTCGAACAGCTGCGCCATGTCCTCCAGCGACGAGACGCCCACCCCGCACTCGCCGAACTCCCCCGCCGCGGTGGGCGAGTCGGAGTCGTAGCCGTAGAGCGTCGGCAGGTCGAAGGCGGTGCTCAACCCGGTCTGCCCCTGCGAAAGGAGATACTTGAACCGCGCATTGGTCTCGCGCGCCGAACCGAAGCCGGCGAACATGCGCATCGTCCAGAGCCGGCCGCGATGCATCGTGGCGTGGATGCCGCGGGTGTAGGGATACTCGCCCGGGAAGCCGATGTCGCGGTCGTAGTCGAGGTGCGCCGTATCGAGCGCGGTATAGAGCCGCCCCACCTCCTGCCCCGAGGTAGTGATGAAACGCGGCCGCCGTTCGGGGTGCCGCTCCAGCGCCGGCGCGAGCGTCTCGCGCTCCCAGCGCGCCCGCTCCGCCTCGAGGTCGCCGGGCCGCGACTTTTCGCCGCCACCGCTCCCGGCGGCGGCCCGACTTGGAGGAGTCATCGCGCTCCGGAGGTGTGGATGTAATAAGGATTATCGGCGAGCGAGGGCTTAAATCACCGCCAAACACAATTGGCCCGGCCAGGAGATGGAGGGCGGCTTACGGCCTTCGGGCTGAGGAAAGTCCCCTCTCCAAGGGCAAGGCAGCCTTCGGGGGCCCGCGAGGGTCGGCAATGGAGCAGAAACGGCACAGCCGCCGGTTAACGGGATGAGCGCCTCGGGCGTGACGTCGCCGGCGGATTTGGTGAAACGGCCACCCCTGCCGGAGCAAGTCCAAGCAGGCGCGACGACCGGCCCGGGAGCGCCAGGTAGGACGCAAAGCTGAATGCCGCCAACCTCGCGCGAGTAATTGCGCGGGGTGAACAGAAAGGGGCTTATTCCCATCATCTGGCCACTGTGCGATTTGCAGGGTAAATCGCTCCGTGGCCGAGCGCAGCCTGGGTGGCCGTCGCAGGGCGACGACCACCGGCTGCTGGCCACCCCACTCGTCCATGTTTTCCGACGATAGCTATATATATCAGACATGGCCGGGCGGCGGAACCCCATTAGAGGGAGGAAACAAAAAATGGCAAGCGACTGGAGCGAGGAGCCGGATTGCGCGCAGCGCGGTTCGGACTGGACGGACTTTGGCGGGCTTTCGCAGGCGCAGCCTGTGAAGCGGGTGCGCCGGCGGAGGCGCCGGCAGCGGAAGCCGGAAACCGGCAGCGGCAAGGCAGGCGCGCGTCCCCGGCGGCGTGACTAACTCTAAATCCCCCCGCAGGTCTTCAACCGTGAGCGTGCTGGCCGACTCCGCTCGCAGGACTCGCTGCGTGGCCAAGCGCAGCCTGAGTGGCCGTCGCGGGGCGACGACCACCGGCTGCTGGTCTACTTGTTAAAATTTAGAGGGGGGTGCCTGCAACGTTAATTAATTATCTCAAAATTTTTTGCTTTTCGCGCGCAAATTCATCTTCGGTGAGCAGGCCCGATTTTTTCAGTTCACTCAATTCCTTGAGTTGGGAAACCCTGTCGCCTGATTGTTGTTGACTCGCAAACTGCGCGGAAGGGTTCGATAGATAATTTGTCGCTTCATTGCCCTTCAAAGGCCTGCCCTGCGCGTCAGTCCAGTCGTCTTGGACTAAAATCAGGATTCCTTCGATTAAACCCCAGATAGCCCCCACTCCAAATGTAATCAAGGTGACTAAAATCTGGGCTATCCCAATCCCTATATAACCCAAGTAAAACCTGTGAATCCCTAAACCACCTATAACAATTCCCAATATCCCTGCGACAAGTTTATCCTTCTGAGGGGCCAGAACCTGGGTGTTGTCGCCATACTGCAGGTCGTGTCGGTCCACTTGCCGCTTGAACTATCTTAGTTATAAAAGCCTTTACAGAAACAACGACACATAATAACCGAAGATGGAAAAGAAGATTCAGCTATAATCCTATTAACATCCCTAATCGTCGCCCGGTGTGAGCGGATTGGTCGAGTGCGTGCCCAACTTCTCGGAAGGGCGCGACCGCAAGGTGATTGACGCCATCGCCGCCGCCATCACATCGGTCGAGGGGGCGGAGGTGCTCGACATCGACATGGGCGGCGAGACCAACCGCACGGTCGTGACCTTCGTAGCGCCCCCCGCGAGCGTCGGCGACGCGGCGTTCGCCGGCGTCGCCCGCGCGGCCGAGCTGATTGACATGCGTGCCCACGCCGGCGCGCACCCCCGCATGGGCGCCACCGACGTGCTACCGTTCGTGCCGGTCAGCGGCGTGAACATGGACGACTGCATCGCTATTGCGCACACGACCGGCGAGCGCATCGGCGCCGAGCTGGGCATCCCGGTCTGGTTCTATGAAGAGGCGGCGCGGTCGTCCGAGTTCCGCAACTTGGCGCGCGTCCGCGCCGGCGAGTATGAGGGGCTTGCGGAGCGGCTCGATGGGGGGGCGCCCGACGCCGGCCCCGCGAAGTTCAACGCGCGCAGCGGCGCGACCGCCGTCGGGGCGCGCGAGTTCCTGATTGCGTGGAACATCAACCTGAACACGCGCGACCGTACCTACGCCAACGAGCTCGCCTACGAGCTGCGCGAGCGCGGTCGCTGGAAACGCAGCGGGTCGCCCGACGCGTTCTACTACAAGGGCGACGTCGTCCATTTCGCCAACGGGGAGTTCCCGTGCGGCAACTGCGACTTCACGGGCGCCGATTTCGATGCGCTCGCGGCGCACTACGCCGAGGTGCACGGCGGCGACCTGACCGAAGCATACTGCGCGCGCGGGCTCGACCCCCGCGCGCTGGTCGGCAAGCCAGTCTACAAAGACGGCCGCTTCACGAACCTGAAGGGCATCGGCTGGGAAATCCCCGAATACGGCTGTGCGCAGCTCAGCTTCAACGTCACGAACTTCCGCACCACGCCGCTGCACGAGGTCTTCGACGCCGCCTGCGAGGAGGCGCGAAAACGCGGCATCCGCGTCACGGGCTCCGAAATCGTGGGTCTGGTGCCGTGGGAAGTGCTGCGGCAGGCCGCCGTCCACTACCTGCGGCGGATGGGGAAATCGCCCGGGTTGCCGGTTCCCGACCTTGCCGCGGCGGCAATCCAGTCGCTCGGCCTGCGCGACGTCGCTGATTTTAACCCCGCCAGCAAGGTGCTGGGGATGCCGAAGCAGGAAGGCGAGCTGGTCAACCGCGTCACCTACGACTTCGTCGACGAGGTTTCGCGCGACTCGCCCGCCCCCGGCGGCGGCTCGGTCGCGGCGCTTGCCGGCGCGCTGGGCGCTGCGCTCGGGACGATGGTCGCCAACCTTTCCGCCACGAAAGGGACGCAGGCGGCGAACTACGATGCGCTGGCCGGCATCGCCGAGCGCGGGCAAGCGGTGAAAGAGGCGCTCGTCGCGGGCGTCGACGCAGACACCAGCGCCTTCGACGGCGTAATTGCGGCGATGCGCATGCCGAAGGATAGCGACGAGCAACGCGCTACGCGCGACGCTGCGCTCGAGGCCGGCTACCGCGACGCGACGGCGGTGCCGCTGGCGACCGTCGGGCAGTGCCGCGACGCGCTCGCGGTCTGCGGCGAGATGGCGCCGCTGATGGACGCCGCGATGGCGAGCGACGTCGGCTCCGGGGCGCTGCTGGCGCACGCTGGCGCCCGTGCCGCGGGCTACAACGTGCGCATCAACCTGAAGGAAATCCCCGACGAGGCGTTCTGCCGCGAGACCAGCGTGGCGCTCGAGACGCTGCTGGGCGAGTGTGACGCGCACGCAGCCGCGGTTGCGGAAGCGGTCGAGGCGACGCTGCGTTAGTTCAATATCCCCCCGCTTGGTGAGCGACCGTGATTGAGGCGCGCAGGCTTGTCAAGCAGTTCGGCGCGGTGACCGCACTGGCCGGCCTCTCGGTCAAGGTTCCCGAAGGCCGCGTGGGGCTGCTTGGCCCCAACGGCGCCGGCAAAAGCACGTTCATCAAACTGGCGCTCGGCATCTTCGCGCCGAGCGGTGGCTCGGTTACGGTACTGGGCGAAAGCGTCGCCACCGCCGGTCCCGAGTTGCGGCAGCGCATCGGCTACATGCCGGAGCACGACTGCCTGCCCGACCGGCTTACCGGCGTTGAGTTCGTGGTCGAGATGGCGCAGGTTTCCGGCATGGCTCGGCAGGCGGCCATCCAGCGCACGCACGAAGTGCTCAACCACCTGCGCATGGGCGAGGAGAAATATCGTCCCATCTCGGAATACAGCGGCGGGATGCGGCAGAAGGTGAAGCTGGCGCAGGGCCTTGTGCACGGCCCCGAGCTGGTTATCCTCGACGAGCCCACATCCGGCTTGGACCCGCAGGCGCGGCGCGAGATGCTGCGCACGATTCGCACGCTGACCGAGCTGGGGCACTCCAACGTGCTGCTCTCAACCCACATCCTGCACGACGTCGAGCAGGTTTGCGACCATGTCATCATCGTCTCGCAGGGCCGCCTCCAGATGGTAGAGCAAGTCGAGTCGCTGCTCGCCCGGTTCGAAGACTGGGTCGAGGTACGTGTCGGCGAACCGCGCACCGCCTTCTGCGCCGCCCTCGACAAGCGCAAGCTGGAGTGGCAGGAGCACGGCCCGGCGCTGCGCGTCGGCTTCCGCGGCGACGAGACCTTCGACACCATTCTGGCTGCCGCGGGGGAGAGCGGCGCGCCACTGCTGCAGATGGAGCGCGCGACGCGGGCGCTTGAGGACCTTTACCTCGAGGTGGTCAAGTGAGCGAGGCGCGCGTGATGGAGCGCTACCGCCGCTACACTGCTGCGCTGGCCGACCGGCGCACCATTGTCTGGGGCATGGGCTGGCGCGAATTCGAGCGACTGGTGCGCAACCGCTGGGTGCTACTGGTGATTGGCCTCGCGTGGGCGCAGACCTTGCTGATTGCGCTGATAGTGATGCCGCAGGGGTTCTTCACGCCGCAGGAAATCCACCTGCGGCTTTACGGTGACCTAGCGGGTGGCGGCATTCGCATCCAGCTGGTGCTACTCGCCGCCATCACCGGTAGCCAGCTGGTTTCGCGCGACCTCAGCGACCAGTCAATTCACCTCTACCTCGCGCGGCCGCTGACCCGCGTCGACTACCTGCTGGCGCGACTGCTAACGCTGCTGCTGCTCTTCCTGCTGGCGGCGCTGGCGCCCAACCTCTATCTAGCGCTGGCGCAGTGGACCGACTCCGGCTACGCACTGGGATGGTTCGGTGACTATCGCTGGATGCTGCTGGCGACGGTCGGTTACGGGCTGCTGGTCTCGATTACCTTCTCGCTGCTGGCGCTGGCGTGCTCGGCGCTGACCGGTCGCAGCGGTTACGCTGCGGTCGGCTTCTTCCTCGCCGTCTATTTCCCGTCGTTCCTCGTTGAGACTGGCTATGGGCTGGTGCAGGACGAGCGCATCCTGCTATTCTCGGTGCTGCACCTGCTCGACATGGTGGGTCACGAGATGTTCGATGCGCCGCAGTGGGTCACAGTCTACGGATTTTTCTTCCGGATTGACCTCGGCTGGCGCACGCCGCTGCTGCTGCTGGCGGCAATCTGGGCGGCGACCGCCTCGGCGGTCACGCTGCGGCTGCAGCGGCTGGAGGTGACCCATTGAGCATCGTCCTCGAGGCCGCGACGCGGAACTACGGGCTGGTGCAGGGAGTTTCCAGCGTCTCGCTCGAGCTCGGCCCGGGCATCACCGGCATCCTCGGCCCCAACGGCGCCGGCAAGAGCACGCTGATGAAGCTGGTGCTGGGGCTGGCACGGCCGTCGCTGGGACACGTCCGCATTGACGGACGCGATCCGGCCAGCGACTGGGAGCTGCGCAGCCGTTTCGGCTTCGTCCCGGAATACGACTGCTTCTATGACCACATGACTGCCCGCGAATACGTCGCGCACTTCCTGCAACTGCAGGGTGTCGCCCCGGATGAAGCGGGCGAGCGCGCCGCGGCGCTGCTTGATGACGTCGGCCTCGGCGACGCGATGGAGCGGCGCATCCGCACCTACTCGCGCGGGATGCGGCAGAAGGCAAAGTTCGCACGGGCAATTGCGCACGACCCCGACCTGCTGGTGCTGGACGAACCGTTCCAGGGTACCGACCCGACGACGAGGCGGCTGTTGATGGAACTCATCCGGAACTGGGCTGACGCGGGGCGCACCATCCTGCTCTCGAGCCACATCCTGCACGACGTCGAGGCGCTGACCGACCGCATCGTCTTCCTCTCGGGCGGGCAGATGCTCGCCGTCGGCGACCGCCACGCCATCCAGAAGCTGATGCCGCACGTGCGGCAGAAGGTGCGACTGACCCCCGCCGATGCGGGGCAGCGGCCGCAGCTGGCGCGGCTGCTACTCGAGCAACCGTCGGTCGAAGGAGTCTCGCTACAGCGCGACTGGGTCGAGGTCGATACGACCGACGCCGAGGCGTTCCACGCGCTGCTGCCGCCGCTGCTGCGTAAGGCAAAGATTGCGATTCACGGCATCGACTCACCGGGTGAGGACCTGGAAGCGCTCTACGAGAAGCTGGTAGGAGGCGAGCAGTGGGAAGCGTAGGCGAGGAAGTGGCGCGGCTGCTGCAAATTGGCCGGCCGGTGTTCCGCGACGGCGTACGGCAGTTCCTGCTGGCGCGCAGCACGCTGATTATCGCCGCGCTGCTGCTGACTCCGGGGCTACTCTCAGGCTGGTTCTGGTACGACAGCCGCGGTAAAGTGGAGACGCAGGTCATCGCCGGTGACGAGGTGCGCGTCTTTGAAGGGGAAGTGCTGCACGCGGAGATGGCAAACCTGTTCTACGGTCTCGCCTTCAACCTCTATCTGCCCTTGGTAGTAGCGCTGGTGGCGCTGCTGGGTGCGGCCGAATTGCTCAACACCGAGTTCAAGCAAAAGACGATGCAGCTGCTGCGCACCTCACCGGTGCGGATGTACGAAATCCTGCTCCCCAAGCTGCTCGCTGGCACTCTAGGCACTTTCGTCGCGGTGGGAACGCCGCTCACGATCCTCTATCTGGCGCTGCTGGCGCACGGCGGCAGCTTCGGCCTGCGCGAGCACCTGCCGCTGCTCGGCGCGGTGCTCGGGACGCTGCTGCTGGCGTCGCTCGCCTACACCAGCATATTCCTGCTCATCAACGCGCTGGTGCAACGGCCGCTGCCGATCTCACTGGTCTACTGGCTGGTATGGGAAGTGATGCTGGCGAGCGGCGATTCACAACGCTTCAGCATCATGCACTACCTGCGCTCGTTCGCGCTGCCGCAGCTGAAGTATCTCAGGATAGAAGCCGGCGACCTAGGGCTGACCGCCGAGAGCCTGAGTGGTGAATTTGCCACCGTGGTCTCCATCGCAACTGACCCGGGGCAGGCGGTCGCCGTGCTGCTGGCGGTGACGGCGCTCGCCTTCATGCTCGCCTCACGGATGCTCGAACGCAAGCAATTCTGAAAGCTTAAATCCGCCGGGAAGTAGCGCCGCCGCCATGGCGAAGCGGGATTACTACGAAGTGCTCGGCGTCAGCCGGGATGCGTCGAAGGCCGATGTCAAGAAGGCGTACCGTACGCTGGCGCGGAAATACCACCCCGACGCCAACCGCGAAAACCAGTCCGAAGCCGAGGAGAAATTCAAGGAAATCTCCGAGGCGTACGAAGTGCTGGCCGACGACGAGAAGCGGCCACGCTACGACCGCCACGGCCATGAGGGGGTCAACTTCGGCGGCGGCGGCTTCTCGTGGGACGACTTCACCCACCAGGGCGACATCTCCGACATCTTCGGCCAGCTCTTCGGCGGCGGTGGTGGCGGCGGGATGGGCGATATCTTCTCGCAGTTCTTCGGCGGGGGCGCCCGGCAGCGCGGCCCGCGCAACCGCGGCGCCGACCTGCGCTACGACCTGACGCTGAGCCTCGAGCAGGCCTACAGCGGCCTCGAGCAGCAAGTGACTATCCCGCGTGACGAAGCGTGCGGCGACTGCTCCGGCAGCGGCGCGGCCGAAGGGGGCAGCGCTGTGACCTGCAGCCAGTGCGGCGGTCGCGGGATGGTGCAGCACGTCCAGCGGCGCGGCTTTATGCAGACGGTCCAGACCGGCGAGTGCCCGCAGTGCGGCGGCGACGGGAAAACTGTCGACAAGCCGTGCAGCGGCTGCCGTGGGCGCGGCGTTCGCGAGGCGCGGAAGAAAATCAAGCTAACCATCCCCCCCGGGATTGATGACGGCCACCGGCTGCGCCTGCGTGGGCAGGGCTCGGCCGGCCCGCGCAACGGCCCCCGCGGCGATCTTTACGTCGTCACCAACGTCCGGCGCCACCGCACCTTCCAGCGGCAGGAGACCGAAATCGTGCTCGAGCTGGAGATAACGCCGGCGCAGGCGGTGCTGGGCGAGGAAATCGAGGTGCCGACGCTCGCCGGCAAGGTGATGCTGAAGGTGCCCGCGGGAACCCAGTCGGGCGCGGTGCTGCGGCTGCGCGGCAAGGGGATGCCTGACCTAGCGCGCGCCGGCCGCTACGGAGACCAGCACGTGCGGGTAAACGTCCGCATCCCGAAGGCGGGACGCAAGTCGCGTCCGGCGTGGGAGCAGCTACGCGAGCTGGACGGCGAATCGCCCTCGCTCTTCGAGCGGGTTCGCGACCGCTTCGGCTAACGCCGGCGGCGGCGCAGGCCGGCCAGGCCCGCGATGGCAAAGGCCGCAAACAGCCCCGTGAAACCAGGCGCTAATGCCGGGTTGGGACCATCGACGTATGCATCGGCCCAGAGGTCGAAGAACTCGATTACGTAGGTGGCGTTGCCGTTCTCGTCCTCGCGGTTGCAGACTTCGCCGCCGGTGCCCATCTTGTCGCTGCGGATTTCGTACGTGTCGTTCACAGATACAAGACCATCCCCATCGTTATCGTTCCACGTGATGTACCAATGGCAGCCAGTTTCGGTATCAAGCATGTCGGCCCCTCCATCTGAGAGGATCATACTAGCCACTACCCTGGCATTCTCCCGGCCGCCTTCTTCCTCGTCCCCGCCGAAAGGATCACCAATATCGGGACCTTCATCATCGCTGCCTTCATACGCCTCAAGAACCCGAATCTCCATCTCATCGTTGGGGGCTTCCTGCATGTAATTGCCATTACCCTCCGATATCGTCCCCTCATAGACGTTCTGCGATGTTTCGTTGTCATCGTAGGAGTCTGCGTCCCAATTGAACTGGGTTGCGGACTTGTTCAGGCCTTCGTCGTCATTCAGCTCGATGTAGACTTCGTCACCGTACCAGAACTCGAAAGCCATGATTGGTACGCCAGTCTCATTGTGGAACTCCAGATGCCTCGGATACAACGTACCAGTCTCGATATTCTGTGTCAGAGTCGCGGCAATGCTCATATTGTCCTCGTCATCCCAGGCATAGGCGTAATATTCAATCCAGTCATCCTTGCCATCGTCATCGGAATCCAATCCCACTCCCGCTTCGGTATCCCAATCCAGGTCAATCGGCTCTATCTCCGTGACAACTACCTTGCCAGTTAAATCTCCAAGAGGCGGCTTGTCCTCGGTCTTATCACTATAGTAGGCGTACTCACCGACCTCTCCGAAAGTGTATTCCCACTCACTATATGGGTCTATATCACCTGAGTCGAAAGTTCCATCCTCATCGGTGACAGTATGGGTCGTATCATCATCGTTGTACCAGATTACGGTGGTATTGACCTCTATCTCTATTTCAGCGGGCGAAAACATCACGTTATCGCCATCCCTTATGATTTCGACCTCTTCAGGTTCACTTTGCCCCAAGAAGAAACTGCCGCCACCCGGGAGTTCGGCAACAGGGTCACCATAGTAGGGCACCATGTCACGGCTGTAGGTGGTGGCAAACATGTACATCGACATAATCATCTTTGTACCGGGACTTTCGGAGCCACCGTACATGGAAACCTCCATGACCTCGTTGGTCAAGGTGCAGTCCCCACTGGTGCACCCGGGACCCTGTCTCACTGACGTCATCCTGAGTGACATCTTGGCTTCACCATCTTCTGCCCCCATCTCCATGGGATCTCCCTCCATACTCATTTCCATGCCGAAGGTTGCCGTGAAAATCTGACTCGCGTCATCTTTCTGCATCCCGAGGACAATGTACATTTCTTCAGGCATTTCCTCCTCTTCATCATCTTCAGTGCCATTATCGCCCCCCTCACCGCCTTCATCCATTTCTCCCATCATTATCGGATTTATTTTCATTTCAGAGCCGAAGCGGTCAAAGTCATCCGACCACTGCGTGAAATCTTTCTGCTCCGTGAACAGGTTGGCAAAGTCGTTGAACTCCTCGCTCGTCAGGCTCGCGTACAGGTAATAGCAGGAATCGTCGTCTATCGTCGCGTAGGGGTTGTAGTTAGCTGCGGTATCATCCGTGCAGCCAAGAACAGGGTCGGGGAAATTACAACTCCCGTCATCCACAGTTGCACTGGAATTGTAGTTATCAGCATCATCGTAGGTGCAACCTGAGATGTATTCACATGAATCATCATCATACTCGGCGTACTGATTGTAATTAGTGGCTGTGTCATCCATGCAGCCGGTCACTGGTTCTGCAAATTCACAGGTTCCGTTATCTACCTGTGCAGACGAATCGTAGTTGCCGGCGTCCGCGTATGTGCAGCCAAGCAGGTACACGCATGAGTCGTCGTCATATTCAGCATACGAGTTGTAGTTGCTGGCTGCAGGGTCCATACATCCAACGACCGGATCGGCAAAAACACAGGAACCATCGTCTACCACGAATGAGGGATTGTAGTTTTCAGCGCCTTCATACGTACAACCTTCAAGACCCAGATCACAGGATCCATCGTCAATCTGCGCCTGGGGGTCCCAGTTCTCCGCCTCGGTGTAGGTACAGCCGGTGCGGAGCTCCTCGTCTCCGGTCAGGGAGTCGAGGCAGCCCGCTAGCACGGGCGTCAGGCAAAGCATCAGGGCCACAAACAGGCTTTGGCGCATGGGTTTCGGACGTGGTCGCCATATATAAGTGCGTTTCACAAAATATTTTGAACGGGAATTATCGTATTAGCGTTAAATAGCGGTTATCTGGCTCCTGCTATACCGGGCTGGGCCGGGGAAAACGAACATGGCAAGCGACGACGAAGGCTGGGTTTCGCACGACAGCGGAAAGCCGCGCAAGCCCGCCGATGACGAGGAAGAGTCGATTGCGCTCGACAGCAAGGAATACGAGGAGTGGCGCAAGGGGACTGATGACGACACCTACATGTCCGACACAGAATATTTCGGCGGCGCGGAGTCCGGCTCCGCGCCGCCCAGTGCCCCTGCCGATTCCGGGGGCGGCTCATCTTCGGACCGGAACCTCGTCATCGGCGCTGCGGTCGTCCTGTTGCTGCTGGTCGGCAGCGGGCTGTTCGGTGCCTACCTGTATTTCCAGAACGCCGATGACGTCGCCAGCTGGCCCACCGCGGCGGGGCTGGTGTCGGAGACTCTCTACGAGGACGGCTTCGACGAGGAGTGCACCGACCGCGACGACGACGGCTACTATGACGACAACGAGTGCACCGAGACCTTCTGGTGCGAAATCGACGTCAGCTACAACTTCACCCTCGCCAACCGCACCTACCGCGGCTCGGAGGTTGTCGACGGCGAATACGGCGAGAGCGAGTGCCAGTCCGAGCTGGAGGGGCGGTACGTGGTCAACGGAACGGTCACCGTCCACTACAACCCGGACGACCCGGATGAAAATTTCATCGTAAACGGGCCGGATGCAGGCTACGCGGCGCTGTTCTGCGTCCTGCCGGTTATCGTCATACTCATCATCGTGGGCCTCTTTTTCCAGCTCCGCAGCGGCAACTTCGGGTCAGGACGAAGGTGGGGCTGGGGCCGGCCCGGCCGGATGTTCGGGGGCCGTTTCGGCCACCGCCGCTCACGCCGCGGTCGCTCGCCCGTCAGGCGTTCGCGCAGCCGCTCCACCCGCACCCGCTCGCGCAAGCGGTAGCCGGGCGCGCTACTCGACGAAGCTGGCGACGTCGGCCAGCCTCTTCTTCGCGAGCGCCGGTACCTGTGCGTCGCCGGCGGGGTAGCCCGTCACGAGAATCAGGAACGCGCGCTCGTGCTCCCCGCGGCCGAGGATGTCGCGCAGGAACCCCATCGGGCTGGGCGTGTGCGTCAGCGTCGCCAGCCCGGCGCGGTGGAGCGCCGCAATCAGGAAGCCAGTGGCGATGCCGACCGACTCCGGCACGTAGTAGTTTTTTATTTTTTCCCCGTCGTCCGCGACGCCATACGTTTCGGCGAAGATGACGATGAGCCACGGCGCTACCTCGAGGAACGGCTTGTGCTCATCGGTGCCCAGCACCTCCAGCGCGTCGAGCCACTCGTCGGGTGCGCGTCCGTGGTAGAACTCGCGCTCCTCCGCCTCGGCCGCCGTGCGGATGCACGATTTCGTCCCGGCGTCGCCGACCGCGACGAAGTGCCACGGCTGCCGGTTGGCGCCGCTCGGCGCCGAGTTGGCGGCACGCAGGCACTCCTCGATGAGCGTGCGCGGTACCGCCCGGTCCGTGAAGTGGCGCACCGTGCGGCGGCGACGCAGGTCGGCGACGAAATCACTGACGCGCGTCTGCATCTCCTCCAGCGGCAGTTCGCGGAAGTCGAGCGGCTGCATTTCCGGCGTGGTCACGCGCGGCGAGCGGTGGCGGTTATTACTATTCAGCGCCCGGTAAGGCTGCACGACTCCTAAATATCGCGCGGCGGCTCCGACCGCGTGGAACTCCGCACGGCGATGAGCAGGCTGGACCGCGAGCGGCCGGCGCTGGCGCTGCTGGTACTGGCGTTCCTGCTCCTGACGGGCTGGATGCTCGCGCAGCCGCACGACCTGGTCGCGGCGGGGCACCTGAAGGACGAGGAGGGCTACTACCCGTGGGCCGAACTCTACCTTGACGGATACTGGTCGCTGCCGCTGCAACTGGCCAACGGCGACCACCGTGACGAAGAGGCAATCTCCATCGATAGCGGAGTGCCGCCGCTGCAGGTGGCGTGGGAAATCGTCGCGCTCGACCCCGACGGGCTCGACGACGACCTGCGCGTCAGCGTGGCGTTCAACGACGGCGCGCCGGCGGTCAACGCCAGCGTCAGCATCCCGCGCCCACAAGGCGCACTCACGGCCGTCACCGACGCCGACGGCGGCGCAGAGCTGCGCGGGCTCCCGGCCGGCAACCCGCCGCTCGAGGTGCGCGCGTCGCGCGACGGCCAGAGCGTGGTCTACCGCACGCTGCTGGAGGTGCCGCTCGGCAACGCCGTGCGCTACGGCATTGCGTCGCTGGCGAGCATCGAGTTCCTGACCGACCGCACGCTGGGCGGGCTGCTCGAGGTGCAGCTGGAGGGCGACCGCGAAGGGCTCACGGTGCGCTTCAACGGCCAACCGCGCGGCGAGACCGACGCGCAGGGGCGGCTGGCGCTGGGCGATTTGGGGGCGAAGCGCGGCACGCTGCGGGTCGAGCGTGACGGCGACCCGGTCGCCGGCGCGCGCCTGCTGCTCGACGGCCACGAGCTGGGGGCGACCGACGCGCAGGGGCGGCGCACCGCGATGGTGGTCGAGCAGGTGCGGCTGACCGTCGCTCTGCAGGATACCCTGGGCGTCCCCGTCGCTGGCGCCGAGGTCGAGCTGTCGCAGCGCGGGCCGGACGCCACGCCGGAGCCGCTCGGGATGACCGGCGCCGACGGGAAACTGGTCGCGGAGCGCGAGCTGGAGCTGGGCGAATACCAGTTGGCGAGCCACTGGCTTATCGAGGGCTACGACCCGCCGCTGGCATCCGGCATCGCCGAGGTCGACGGCGAATACCACTACGTCAACCACTGGCCGCCCGGCCCCAGCGCAGCGCTGATGCCGCTCATCCTGCTCGGCGCCGAACCGCTCTTCGGCACGCTGCTGGCGCTAATAGCGGGCGCCGCCACTTACGGGCTGGCGCGCCGCTGGTGCGGCTGGCGCGTGGCGTGGCTGGCGACAGCCTTCACGCTCGCCAACGCGACGGTGCTGCTGCTCTGGTTCAGCCAGTGGATGGGCGACCTGGCCGCCGTCTCGTTCGCGCTGCCCGGCTTGTGGCTGGTGGTCGAGGCGGCGCACCGCGGCCGGCGGGAAGGCGCCAGCCGCAGCGTGCTGCTGCTGGCGCTCGGCGGCGGGGTGCTCTTCGGACTGGGAGTGTCGATGCGCTATACGACGGTCGTGATGGCGGGCGCACCGTATCTCTACATCGGCTGGCTCAACCTGCCGGCGGGCCGGACGCGCGAACTGCCCCGGCGGCTGCGCGAAGCGCTAGCGTGGCCGGCGGTGCGCGACCCGCTGCTGCAGGCGGGGGCGCTGACTGTGGGGCTGCTGCTGGTCGGCATCCCGCTCGCCGCCTACAATGCACACTATTTCGGCGGTGCGCTCAACTCCGGCTACCAGTCGCGCAACCAGCTCGAGGTCTCGAGCGACGGTGACAACCTGACGGTCGAGACGCACGAGGCGTCGGTCTCGATGTGGGACGGCTACATCAACCTGGGCGAGCAGGAGCGCGAGAACCTGCCGCAGGTCGCGAAGTTCGTCGCCGCCTTCTTCCCCGCCTTGCTCTGCGCATTCCCCGGCGCATTGGCACTGCGGCGCCAGCCCGCTGCTGGCATCGCGCTGGGATGGTGGCTCGGCTCAATCAGCGCCATCTACCTGACGCAAGGGTGGGTACTCGCCAATACCTTCACCGACATCCGCTACTACCTCCCACTGGCACCGCCGGCCGGAATCCTAGCGGCGGCCGGGTTGGCGCAGATTTCCGGTTCGCTGGAGCGGGGCAAGTGGCTGGCGCTGGCCATCGCAGCGCTCATCATCGCGTCGGGCGCGGTCGCCTTCGCCGACGCCGAAACCGACCTGCAGCAGCGCTGGAACCGCAGCGGGCAGCAGCAGCAGCCGACGACCGAGGCGACCATCTTCCAGCTCGACGCGACGCCGCAGCAGTTCCTTGACCGGCGCGTCCACGTCGGGGGCGCCGAGGTGGTCGAGCTGCGCGGCTCCAGCGCGGCGCTGTTGCGCGACCCGGTCGAGGGCAACGCGACGGTGATGCTGGTTTTCGGCCAGCATGCGGTCACGCTCGAGCCGGGCGAACGCATCGCGGTCAGCGCACAGTTCCGCGCCGACAACCATCCCGAGAACGATTTCGCACTCTTCCTGCAGAGCGCCGCTGACCTGGAGCACCTGCAAGGCCCCGACGGAGAGCAGCCGGTCGCGAATCAGCACCAGCCGCCGCAAGGGCAGGGGCAACCGCGCGGGAAGCTGCCGCTCAACGAGGCGCAACGGCTGGCGCTGACGCTCGGGCTGGCGGCCGCCGCGCTGGCGAACGGCAGCGCGGCGTGGGTCGCGTGGCGGCGTGGGTTCCTATAACCGCACGCCATCCCCGCCACGGAGCACGATGGGCAAGGCACTCGTAGTTTTCAGCGGCGGGCAGGACAGCACCACCTGCCTTTACTGGGCGCTCGCGCGCCACGAATCGGTCGCGGCGCTCACCTTCGACTACGGGCAGCGGCACCGCGTCGAAATCGACGCGGCGCGCGAAATCGCCGCGCTGGCGGGGGTCGAGTGGGAGCTGGTCAAGCTGCCGGGACTGGCGGGCAGCTCGCCGCTCACCGACGCTTCGCGCGCGGTCGCGCAATACGCCGATGGCGAGGCGCTGCCGGATGGCGTCGAGGCAACCTTCGTCCCGGGCCGCAACCTGCTCTTCCTGTCGCTGGCCGCCAACCGCGCTGCCGCCACCGGCTGCGACACCATCGTCGCCGGCGTCTGCGAGACCGACTTCGGCGGCTACCCCGACTGCCGCCAGCCCTTCATCGACGCGATGCAGGCGGCAATCAACGCCGCCATCGAGGGCGCCGCGCCGCCCATCGTCATCGAGACGCCGCTGATGCGGCTCACCAAGCGCGAGACGGTCCTGCTGGCGCAGGAGGTCGGCGCGCTCCCGGCGCTGGCGCTGTCGCACACCTGCTACAACGGCGCGCGGCCGCCCTGCGGAAGCTGCCACGCCTGCCTGCTGCGGCGGCGCGGCTTCGAGGCGGCGGGCATCCCGGACCCGCTCGAGGGGTAGCGGTGCGGGGGCGTGGTGGACCGGGCGGAATTTGAATCCACGGCCTCCTGCTTGCAAAGCAGGCGATCTTCCAGGCTGATCTACCGGCCCACGTGGGCCGGTATTTGGGGCGGTTTTTAGGGGCTCCGCTAAACCAGATGACACGCAACCGCGCACCCATCGCCCTCGCGCAGCTCGGGGTATTCCACCGCACAATTATCGACCGCGATGGGGCAGCGCGGGTGGAAGTGGCAGCCGCTGGGGGGTGCGGCGGGCGACGGGACGTCGCCCTCGAGCACGATACGCGCCTGTCGCCTTGCGGGGTCCAGCTCGGGGGTAGCGCTGACCAGCGCCTGCGAGTAGGGGTGGCGCGGGTTGGCGAAGAGCTGCGCGGCGTCCGCCTCCTCGACGACTCGGCCAAGATACATCACAGCGACGCGGTCGCACATGTGCTTCACGACGGCGAGGTCGTGCGAGATGAAGAGGAAGCTAAGGCCGAGGCGGCGTTGCAACTGCTGGAGCAGGTTGAGGATTTGCGCCTGCACGCTGACGTCAAGCGCGCTGGTCGGCTCGTCGAGCACCAGCAGCTGCGGCTCCAGCGCCAGCGCGCGCGCAATCACGATGCGCTGCCGCTGCCCGCCCGAGAACTGGTGCGGGAAGCGGTAGAGGTGGTCGGGGTTGAGGCCGACCAACTCGAGTAGCTCGCGCGCGCGGTCGCGCAGCCCCCGCGTCTGGCCGTGGATTACCAGCGGCTCGGTGACGAGGTCCTTGACCAGCATGCGCGGGTTCAGCGCCCCCAGCGGGTCCTGGAACACGACGCCGATGCGCCGGCGCAGCCGCCGCAAGTCGCCCAGCCGCAGCTCCTCCAGCCGGTCCCCTGCCAGACCATCTGCCAGCGCCGGTCCCAGTTCGACCGAACCGGCGGTCGGCGTCTCGAGACCCAGCAGCGTCCGCGCCAGCGTGGTCTTGCCGCAGCCGCTCTCGCCGACGATACCGAGCGTCTTCCCTTCGGGCAGCGTCAGCGTAACGCCGTCGAGCGCACGGACCTGCCCCTCGACGCGGCCGAGGAAATCCCGGATGGGAAAATGCTTCGCCAGTCCGTGCGTGCGCAGTATCATGGCTCAACCTCGTGGCACGCCACCTGTCGCGTGTCACCGCGCAGCTCCGGCGCCTCCGCCCGGCAGCGGTCGACCGCCAGCGGGCAGCGCGGGTGGAAGCGGCAGCCAGACGGAGGCGCGAGCAGGTCCGGCACGCGTCCCGGCACTGGCGCCAGCGTTTCGCTGGCGCCCGGGAGCGCCGCCAGCAACCCCTGCGTGTAGGGGTGCTGCGGGTCGCTGAACAGCTCGGCGACGGGGGCGGTCTCGACAATCGTCCCGGCATACATCACGGCGACGCGGTCGCACAGCTCCGCCACGACACCAAGGTCGTGTGTGATGAGCAGCACCGTCAGCCCCGCCTCCTGCTTCAACTGCCGCAGCAGTTGCAGGACCTGGCTCTGGATGGTGACGTCGAGCGCCGTCGTCGGCTCGTCGGCAATCAGCAGCTTCGGCCGCCCCGCGAGCGCCATCGCAATCATCACCCGCTGCTGCATTCCGCCCGAGAGTTCGTGCGGGAACGCGCGCGCCGCGCCGGCCGGGTCGGGCATCCGCACCTGCCCCAGCACCTCGACGACGCGCGCGGTGACCGCGTTCGCGTCGGGGAGGTCGTCATGCAGCCGCACCGCCTCCGCTATCTGGTCGCCGACGCGCATCACCGGGTTGAGCGCCGAGAGCGGGTCCTGGAATATCATCGCGATTTCGCCGCCGCGCACTTCGCGTATGCGCGATTCGCTCGCGTCGAGGAGCGACTCGCCAGCGAGGGTAATGCTCCCGGAATGGACGCGGCCGGTCGAGGGGAGCAGCCGCAGCGTCGAATAGGTGGTGACCGACTTGCCGCAGCCGGTCTCGCCGACCAGACCGAAGATTTCGCCCTCGCGCACCTCGAAGCTGACGCCCTCGAGCGCGCGCACCACGCCGTCGTAGGTGTGGAAGCGGGTGACGAGGTTCTCGACGCGTAACATCATTCCCTCTGCCGCGGGTCGAGGATATCCCGCAGTCCGTCACCGAGCAGGTAGAACGCCAACGCCCAGAGCGCAATCGCCAGTCCCGGGAAGAAGAACGCCCACCAGTCGCCCGCCAGCAGGTGCTCCTGCCCGTAGCCGACCAGCTTGCCCCACTCGGCCAGGTCGGGGCCGCCGCCGAAGCCGAGGTAGCCCAGCCCCGCCAGCACCAGCACGATGGACCCCATGTCCATCGTCGCGGCGATTACGACAGGGGTCAGGCAGTTGGGCAGCACGTGCCGGAAGATAATGCGGAAGTCGCTCGCGCCGGCGGCGCGCGCCGCCTCGACGTATGGCAGGTTGCGGACGGAGAGCGCCTGCGCCCGCACGATGCGCGTGAAACCGGGCCACCAGACGATTATCAGCGCATACATCAGGTATTCAATCGAGGGATTATTGGTCACCGCCACAATCGCCAGCGCCAGTATCAGCCCCGGAATCGCAAGGAACACGTCGGTGACGCGCATCATGATTTCATCGACGCGCCCGCCGTAGTAGCCCGAAATCACCCCCAGCACGACGGCGATGAAGGTGCCGCTGATGACAACCTTCAGCGCTACGTCGAGCGAGGTGCGGCTGCCCCAGATGATGCCGTACCAGATGTCGTAGCCCTTGCTGGTCGAGCCGAGAATGTAGCCGTCAGCCTCCCCCCGCTCGCCAGTGCAGGACCAGTAGCAAGGGGGCTGCAGGTCGTGGTTGAACTCGAAGTGCTCGACCATGCGGTCCGCGTCGCGCTGCCCCGGCTCGAGCGGTGCCAGGAATGGCGCCATGAGCGCGACCAGCAGGATGGTGAGCGCGATGAAGAGCCCCAGCAGCGCCAGCGGGTTACGCCGGAACTGGTGCGCCATCCGCCGCAGCTCGGCCCGGCGCGGCGGGATTTCGGCGACGAAATCCCGCCAGTTCAGGGCCAGCTGCACCAGCACGAACAGCACGAACAACAGCACCATCTCGGTCGCGTAGCCCCGGAAGATTCCAACGACCGCCAGCACGGTCCCTGCCGCCAGCGCCGGCACCCACAGGTATTCCCGCAACTGCGCCAGGAAATCGCGATGGTCCTGTTGCGGCAGATGGCCTGGCCACAAAGCCACCAGACCGAAGGCAGCCAGCGCCATCAAGTAGGCGATGTATTCAACCAGCACGCTCTCCGCCAGCAGTGCATCTACAAACGCCAGAATTCCACAGACACTAAAGCTGGCGCGCAATGGAAGCTGCCACACCAGCCCCACCAGAGCACCCAGCAGCAGTGCGTAGAGCAGCAGCTGGGCCAGGCCGAGACCGAGGTCGACGCTTAGCCATGTAACGGCGAGCAGCAGGATGGCCATCCCGGCGATGACCCATTCGGCGAGGCCGACGTCGCCGCTCAGTTCGACGCGCGGGTCAAGCCAGGCGTACGCCACGTCGACGACAAGATTCGCCAGCACGTAGAGCATCCCGGCGAAGAGCGTGTAGCCCAGGATAGCAGCGGTGTCGAGGTTGCGCATCGCCGTCACCGCCCACAACCCCAGCCCGGGCCACTGCCAGACCGTCTCGGTCAGCACCGAGCCGTTGAGCAGCCCGCCGAAGGCGAGGCCAAGCAGTGTCACGGTCGGAATCATGGCGTTGCGCGCGGCGTGGTTGACCACCACCTTGTGCTCCGGTAGCCCTTTGGCGCGCGCGGTGCGCACGTAATCCTGCTCGAGCACGTCGAGCATGCTGCCGCGCATCAGCCGGATGGTGGTCGCCATCGACGCGTACGCCAGCGTCGTCGCCGGCAGCAGCATATGCATCAATGCGTCCTTGAAGTGGACCCACGAACCGGCGAGCAACGCGTCGACCAGCAGCAGCCCCGTGCGTTGCTCAATCGGGTCTTCGAGGTCCCACAGGATGGCGTCGTAGCGATACCCCAGCGGCAGCTGCGTCGCGTCGCCCCACTGGAAGGCGAGGAAATACTTCAGGATGAGCGCGAACCAGAAAATTGGCACCGCCGAGCCGAAGAGCGCGAAGAGCCGAATCCAGTGGTCCTCCCAGCGATTATGCTTGACGCTGGAGAAGATGCCGAGCGGTAATGCAGTCGCGACCGCGACGGCGAATGCTAACAACGAAAGTTCGAGAGTCGCAGCAAATTTCAACACGATGGCATCCGACACCGGTTGGTTGATGGTCTGCGAGTAGCCCCATTCACCGTGGAGCAGGTTGTTGATGTAGGTGAAGTAGCGGACCGGGAGCGACTTGTCGAGGTTGTGCAGCTTGCGCAGCTCCTCAATCTGCTCGGGAGTTGATTTCTCGGTGACGTAGGGCGCGACCGGGTCGCCCATCAGGTTCGAGAGCGAGAAGGTGATGAGCGTCACCCCCAGCATCACCGGGATGGTGAAAGCCAGCCTCCGCAACACGTATTGCCACAGCTTCACGGCAGCGGCAGGCAGCCGCCGCTAAAAACCGCTCAGCCCTTGCTCAGCGAGTAGTAGTAGGTGCCGCCGTACATCGGGTTTGAATACCAGCCATCGACCCAGTCGCGCTCAACGTGGAAAGTGATGCCCTGATGGGTCCAGATGTAGATAGCCTCCTCGTGCTCCAGGTCGATGATGTCGGCGTAGAGCTGGATGCGGGTCGCGTCATCGGTCTCGCGCGCGGCGTCCATGATTAGCTCGTCCAGTTCATCGTTGTGGTACGCCAGGTAGTGCGGGAAGTGGCCGCTACTGTGCAGGAAGGGCTGGACGTAGTCATGCGGGTCGGCGTAATCGGGTGCCCAGCCGAGGAAGAATAGCGGCATCTCGGACTGGATGAACTTGTCCAGATAGTCGGGCCACTCGAGCCCCTGCACCACAAGGTCGAACTTGGCGTTGAGCGACTCGACGTTGTTCTCGAGCATCAGCAGCCCGTTCTCACGCGCGGTGTTGCCCGAGTTGTAGTAGACCGTCAGCGTGAAGCCGGTTTCCCAGACGCCAGCTTCCTTGAAGTAGTATTCAGCCTGCTCAAGATCGAGATTGTATTCCGGGCCGTATTCGTTGTAGCCAAGCATCCCGGACGGGACCGGCCCCTTGGGCTTGAGCGCGTGGTCGTCCAGTTCATCGGTGATGAACTGCTGGTAGGGGAACGCGTAGCAGAACGCCTTGCGGACGTTGATGTCGGCGAAGAAGTCAGATGAGGGGGCGGTCTGATCCCAGTTCTGGATATCATGGTTGAAGCCGATGAACCCCATGCTGAAGGTCGGCTGCCCCTCCATGATGCGGATGCCATCCTTGCCGTCCACTTTGTCGCGGTCGGCAATCGGGACGTATGCAAAGTCGGCGTCGCCTGCGAGCAGCTCGAGGATGCGCGAATCCTTGTCGTTGTTCTTCTTCATGTAAACAGTCTTGATGAAGCCGTCCGGGTACCCCTGCGCCTTGCGCTCGGCGGTCGACCAGCCGCCCCAGTAGTCGGGGTGGTACTCCATCAGCACATACTGGTCGGGAACCCACTTGACGAACTTGTAGGGGCCGGTACCCATGGCGTCCCTCTCGATGTTTTCGCACGGGACGCCCTCGATGGGGTCGCCGCAGCCCCGGGAGGCAACCCAGTTCTGCGAGAGGATGGCAGCGGCGTTGTAGGCCATAATCGAGAGGAAGCGCGGCGCCGATTCGGTCAGCGTGAACTGGACAGTATACTGGTCAATCTTCTGGATGCCGCTTTCGTTCAGGATTTCGGTATACATCCAGGCCGGGCCGTCGGCAAGGTTCATTACCACCAGCCGCTTTATCGAGAAGACGACGTCGTCGGCCGTCAGCGTCGAACCGTCATGGAATTTTACGTTCTGGCGAATATTGAAGGTATAGGTGAGCCCGTCAGGCGATATGCCGCCGTTGGCCTGCGTCGGAACCACGGTCGCCAGCATCGGCTTCAGCTTGTCGGTCCGCTCGCGCTCATACCAGACCAGCGTCTCGTAGGCGTTCATGATGACCGCGCCCGAGGCGGTGTCGTAGGCGTGAGCCGGGTCCAGTTCCTGCGGGTCGCCAATGGAAACCGTTGTAAACGTATCGGGATTCTTCACCTCGCCCGCTACCGCTTTCTCGCGGATGACGCGGATGGTGTAGACCGCATTGCTGGTGAGGCCGTTCTCGCCCGTGACAGTCAGTATGACCGGATAGTTGCCGGTGGTGCGGTCGCTGGTTAGCCCGCCACCGCTGCCGAAGGCGTGGGTGGTCTCGACCCCGTTGTCGGTCGCCCCGTCGCCGAACTGCCACTGCCAGCCGGTGACCGCGCTGGTCGAGGCGCTTCCGTCGGACCAGCCCCACGAGGCGGCGCCCGAGAAGCGGACCGTGCTGCCCGGCTTGACGACCGAAGCGGAGGCGGAAATCATCGCTGTCGGCGGCGACGAACCGGAACTGCTGGTCTCCAGCGGCAGCACCGTGACGTAGGTCAGCCGGTGGTCGTTGTTGCCGACCGCGCCCTTGTCATCGGTGACTGCCAGCGCGACAATGTATTCGCCCGGCTGGAAGTATGTGTGCGTCACAATCTGGCCGGAACCGGACTGGCCGTCGCCATAGTCCCAGTTCCACGACTTGAGGGCGCCGTCCTCGTCCCACGACTGCGAGCCGTCGAGCTGGACTGTGTCGCCGACGTTGACGACATTCGTGCCGCCCGTAAGCGTGACAACCGACTGCGGGTTCTGGTTGGAACCAATGCCGCCGCCGGTGCCGAGGCAACCAGTGAGAAACAGCATCGCGACCATGACTGCTGCGAAAGGTTTTCGTTCGTGCATTATCTCACCACCATCCCCGCCTGGCACGCTGGACAGGTGATGTTCAGCGGACGCGTCGGGTCGTTAATCTGGAGCCCGGCCTGGCAGGCGGGGCACTGGATGGTAACCGGCTGCGCGACCGGAGCTGCTGCAGCCGGGGCTGCGGCAGCCATCGCCGGAGCGGCAGGTGTCATCGCGGGCGGTGCAGCCATGGGCGCAGCCGCGGGCGCAGCGGGCGCGTCCCAGTCATCTTCCGGGGCGCCGCTGCCACGCCAGGAGTTGAAGCCGCCGAAGACGACAAGCCCGAGGCCGAGCGCCGCGAGCCCCGCGAACGCCAGCTCGGGCATCGATGAGTAGCGCGGCGCGATGGCGTCGGCCGGGAGCGCCTCGGCACTGGTCTCGTAGCCGGCAGGCGTCTCGCCCGCACCGAGCTGGGCAACCTCGAAGCTAATCACGACCTTGTCGTCAGGCCCGAAGTCGGCGAGCAAGTCGCCATTGAAACGGAACGCGATGTCGGTATCGCCGGCGCCGATACTCGCGAGCCAGATGCGCGTCTGCCCCTCATCGAGCTGGATGCGGGCGACCGTGTCGACGATGGTGACCGTCTCACCCACGTCATAGTCGTTGAAGGACTCGGTGTCGCCCGAGCTGCTAATCTGCGCCGCAAACTCGTCGCCATCCGACGCGATCATCCCGGGGAAAATCAGGAACTCGCCCAGCAGTCCCAGCACCAGTAGCAGGGCGCCTCCAAGCAGCAGCGGTCGCGCGACCATCTCCCCTGCGAGATTCAAAAGCGATATAAGCCTGCGGTCGCCGGCCCCGGTTGCCATCCTCGTCGTCGGGAAATGGCCGTGCGGGACTACCCGCTGCTGGCGTCCGGCCGGACGCTCCTGAGCAGGAACAGCAGCGAGCAGGCTAGTCCCAGCACGCCGGCCGGCCACCACGGGCTGGCGCTACCGGTCGCGACCGCTGCGTCGACCGCGTAGCCGAGCAGCGGCGCCACGATCATCGTGGCGCCGCGCCGCGCCGCGCCTGGCTCTCGATAGAGAGCAGCGAGGCGCCCTGCACCGCGCTGCCCTGCGCCGGGACCCACGTCCGCTCCACCGCCGAGATTGGCGAGGTGGAATTCATCAAGCGCGATAACAAGGGCAGCGGAAAACAACGGCTAACCTACACGCTGAAGAAACCAGGAAGCGAATAGAATTCAGGACTGCAAGGTATATTCAATCCGTAGGGCAAGGTACGGGTCCGATTATGGCTACTATTTCTCTAGAACTTCTTCCTCATCCAGCTTGTCTTAGTCTGAGAGCCCCGGACCCCTCAGTCTTTCACCAACTGGAAATGATTTTCCAAAAGATATTCCATGAATTTTTCTAATTCCACGACTCTTTCTTGAATCATATTACAATCACTACAATTGCATTTAGTACATTCGGCCATAATCTCCCAACGCAGCTACATTAAAAACTTTTTTTGCTTTAGGCCCAATCTTCCTCATCCGGCCCCCTCAGTCTAATTTATTTTTTTATTCTTCTTCTAAGTTTTCAATTTCTTCCATGCTACAAGGAGAAGAAAATAATTTCTTGGTTGGTTGTGATCCTTGTTTTGGTTTAGTATGACTTTCTTTTTTGGGGTCACAAGTACATTCTCTTGTTTTATCTGTCATAATTCCCTAAATTCTTCCTCCATTAAATACTACCGGGCCCCTCAGAGATTTAACTTTCAGGGATTATTTATGAGAAACATTACTCCCCATATCACAACAAAAACCGCCCATAGATAATTCAGAATCTGGCGGCAGAGTAAAAAGATATGTCGAAAGGTGCTTCATCGCCAGCAATCAGGCCTTTGACAAGAACTCCAGTAATTGGTGACATACCCATGCCTTGCATATTGTGTCCAGTAGCGATTATCAAATTACCATAATTGGGAGAGCGATCGATTATGGGCATTCCATCTGGAGTCATGGGGCGCCAGCCATACCATTCTTCCTTCATAGGAATCTCTCCAGGTTCCTTTAGATAACGACGTGCACCACGCTTCAAGGCCTCTATTCTGTGATGGTTGATTTTAGAATTATAACCAGAAAATTCCATAGTACCCCCTAATCGCAATCCGCTTTTCCAAGGTGTAACAGCCATACTTGCCTCGTTCAGTATAAGTGGGATTTTGACACACCCTTCAGGCCTTTCCAAAGTAATACTGTATCCTTTACCAGGCTGGATAGGGATTTTTACGCCCAGTTTTTTTGATAAGATGGGAGACCAGGCGCCAGAAGCCAGAACATAATTTTTTGAGGAATAATTGCCTTTATTGGTGACAGCAGAGTCAATCCTTGTTCCATTTGTCTTAAAATCTGTAACTTTACATTTCTCAATTACGTTAACTCCCATTTCAGAGATAACGCGCCTCCATTCCGACATCAGGCTTTCAGGCCTCATGTGGGCATCCATTTTGTAGAGCCAACCTCCATACAGATCCGATTGCAGGCCAGGCTCAGTCTGGAATAATTCATCACCTATCAGGGGCGTTGCGAATAATCCAATTTCATCTAACATCTTTTGAATTGGAGCAAAGGTTTCCATGTTTTCCTTTCCTGCATGCACCTGAATACAGCCCACCTCATCTAGTTCAATCTCCATATTCTCACGATTGACCATTTCGTTCCACATTGGGCGAGAAGCGTCAAGCAATTGCAGACGTCCAAGCATAGCATGTTTCATGTCAGACAGATTGCATTTGCGCGCAGTTTGCATGAACCAACGCATTGCAGTCCAGTTCATCCAGGGACTGACGTAGAGAGGCGCATCACTTTGCAACATCATGCTCACAGCTTTTACGATAAGGCCGGGACGAGAAAGTGGTAACACATGACTAGGTGTTATCAATCCACAGTTTTCTCGAGATGATCCATCTCCAATCAAGCCCTTTTCCAGTAATCGGACCGAGTAACCTGCCTTGACAAGTTGATAGGCACTAGATATGCCAATTACTCCTCCCCCGATTACTGTGACGTCACAGTCATTATCATTGTGATTTTCTGATTTCACTTAATCTCCTTTGCTCTTACAATCATTCAGTATTTACAACTAACCCACGTCAGTCACAATATTTTTTGTGAACAATCATATATTAGCGAGAGGGCATTCAGCAAACGTGCCTATCGGAGATTATGGCTTAGCGATTCTTTCGTTCGTTGCAGATAATTCTTCGTCTGAATCAGCGTCGCCGACGCAGCGAGATGACGGCGACGGCGCTGCTGTTCCGCTCAATCGACCAGCAGGTGTGCGACGCGTTTCCGCCCGGCACTCACTTCCTGTGGCACCTGTTCAATGGCGGGATGCTCTACTGCCTCTTCACGGGGCTGGTGGCGGGAGTAATCCCAGGCGGGTCTAGGGATATGCGCAGAAACTACTGTTCTCTTTCTACCAGGTCGGAGCCTTCGTAATCCACGTCACTCACGAGGCCTGAGTTGACCGTGACGAAGATGGTGGCGTTGCCGGTTCGCTCGAATTCGCTCACCGCCAGCTTCAGCTCGCGCCACTCATTGGCGCCGTTGTTGATGGCACCACCCGCAAGGTCGTCCTCGGCAATCACGTAAGTCGCGGAAGCGGCGGTTACGACGCACTCTGCCTCTTCGCAGTAGCCGTTTTCGAGCCGCCACTCGACCCAGTCGTAACTGAGGTTCGCCTGCGCCTCGCCCCAGGCGCGGGACTTGTACTTCGTGAGCGCCGACTCGAGGCTGGTCTCCAGCACCGGCGTCTGCGTATATTCTTCCGCATCAACCAGCGCGAATTTCTGGATTGAGAAGCCGCTGTAGAGCGGAAAGATGTAGGCGTCCCGTACGGCGCCGGAATCGCTCATAATCGGGTAGAGGTAGCCCTCGTCAATCCGCAGCTGGCTGAAACCTTCGGCGCCGCTGGCGAGGTAGGCGTAGACCTGTTCCAAGGCAGTGTCAAGGTTGGCGAGCGACTTCGCCTCGCGGTTGTGGTAGACCGCTTCCCCGGAACGGGTATCGACCAGGATGTAGCCCGCCAGCACGTTCGAGCTGAGCTGGTTCATCGGGATATACCAGTAGGTCTGCCCGTCGAGCACTACGAAACGCGCCGAGTCGGACGGGGTGGAGAGGTGCGTCTTCGTGAACATGTGGTAGAGGATACCTTCCCGCCATTCGCCCCAGAGGCTGGCCCAGTCCTCGACGTAGTAGTCGGGATAGACCACCTCCAGCCAGGCCGGGATTTCCGGGTCGTCGACATCGTAGACCGCATGGTCGTCGATGTCGCGGGCATTGATTATCAGGATTTTCTCCAGCGTCACGACATCCCTGACGACGCCGCGCTCGCCAAGGTAGACAATCCAGAACGGGTTCTCGTTGTCGTCGATGTCGAAGCGCACCTGCACCTTGACCAGCTCCAGCGCGTATTCGTCGAACAGGAGCTGGTCAACACGGTTGGCCCAGCTAATCTGCGAAACGTGGACTGCGAAGCCCTCGCTCGAACTCCGGACCGGGTCGAAGCCTTCGCTCGACATGTTGGCAGGGTCGTTGGTCACCGTCACGTAGAACGGCACCTGCTTGCCACCGGTCCATTTCCAGGCCTCGAACTTGGGTGCGTTGACCCAGACGAATTCGCCGTTGACCAGCGTAGGCGCGGTGTATTCCATCATTTCCCACTCATCCGTGCTCAGTGAGGAGGCTGAGTCACCGTACGAGCGTTCCAGGTACTGCGTGGCGAGGTACCATGAAATGACGCGCACTTCGTTGGGGTCGGTCAGGTAGTTTGCTGGCGCGTCAGTGTTCTCGGCACTCTCGTTCAGGTTGCTGAACATCGGGTTGAACTCGAGGTTTCCCATCAGCGGGGTGATGTTTGCCCCCACGAGCAGGATAATAATGCCGATTGCGACGAGCGGACGGACCCCGGCATATTGCAGCAAGTTCCTGCCGTCCGGACCACTGCCACGGATGTAGTAGACCGTGATATTGCGAGTCACGGTTCCTATGACCAGAAAAGCGATTGAGAGCGACAGGAGACCCAGCACGGAGCCGGTCCACTGTGCAAAGGTAAAGTCCTGGAAAATAGCCCAGCCGAGTAGCGCAACCGCCCAGAATATGCCACTGGCGAGCGGGAAAAGGATGTAACCGCCAGCAGTGACGAAGCGGAAGTTTCGCAAGAATTCGGGAACGTCGTGGCGGTTCGACCTGACCTTCGTGATGCCAAACCCGCCCCGGTCGTAAGCGACAGGCGTCAGGCAGACACAGAGCCAGAGCAGGAACCAGACCAGGTATTGCGACATACTCGCCCCCGAGACTACTGGTATTTAACCCTGTTTCAAAAATTTATTTTGAAAGCGCTCGGCCCGCTGCCTTATCCCGCGCCGCGATTCCCCGCGCGATGGAGCTCTTCGCGGTCGCTTCGCCGCTCGGCCCGCTGGCGCTGACGCTCAAGGGCGACGCGGTCACGCGGCTCGAGTTCCCCCGCTCCCCACGCACCGGCGCGACGGCGCAGCCGACCGGGAACGGCCCGCGCTCGCCCGCGGGCGAGCGCGTCACGGCGGCGCTCGGCGCGTATTTCGCTGCTGGGAAGCCGCCCGCGCTCACGCTGCGGCCGGGCGGCACCGCCTTCCAGCAGCGCGTCTGGGAAGCGCTCAGGGCAATTCCGGCCGGCGAGACCGCTACCTACGGCGAACTGGCGGCGCGGGCTGGTTCGCCCCGCGCCGCCCGCGCGGTGGGGCAGGCGTGCGCGCGCAATCCGATTCCGGTCCTGATTCCGTGCCACCGCGCGGTCGGCTCCAGCGGTCCGGGCGGCTGGTCGGGGCAGCCGGGCGCGAAGAAGTGGCTGCTCGCGCACGAAGCGAGCGGCGGGAAATAGCGCAGCAGCCGCGTCGCCGCGCCGTGTAACAAGCAGTGACGGCGAGCTGCGCCCGCGAAGCGAGCGAGCGAAGGATGTGAGCGTAGCAGATTAGTCGCGCGGCGCCGTGAGGTAACCACCGCGCCACGCCACCACCGCGACCGTGCCGCCCAGCGCCACCGCGAGGGCGAGAATCAGCGGCAGCAGGTCGCGCGCGCTCGACTCGGGGGTGAAGCCGTCGGCGACGAAATGGACGTGCGGGGTTAGCGAGTGGAAGCCGCCGTTGCCGAGCGCGCGGACGAAGAGCGTGTGGTTGCCGCTGAACGCCAGCTCCTGCTCGTCGAGCGTGATGCTCCACGGAATGTAGGCGCCGGTCGGCTGCGGCAGCTCGACCACGTAGTCATGCACCTCGCGCCACGGTCCACCGTCTAGGCGATACTGCACCGCCGAGACGTTGCCGAGCCGCGCCCACGAAACGCCCTTGATGACGACGGAGTCGTTGGCCTGCGTCTCGAGGATGTGCGCCTGCAATTCAACATCGACGTTCCCGGGGTCTTCCAGCTTTGTCGCCTCCTCGACCGCCAGCAGCGCGTCGACCATGCCCCAGCCGAAATCGCGGTTCCAGAACGGGTCCAGCTCCGGGTAGGTCGGCTCACCGCGCGGCTCGGCAGTGGTGCGCAGGATTTCCTTGACCAGCGCGGGCGTCAGGTTGTCGTTGACCTCGAGCAGCAGCGCCATGACTCCCGCCACTGACGGCGTCGCGTAGCTGGTGCCGGAGCCGCGGCCGGAGTAGCCGTTGTCCGACGCGTCCTGCCCCGGGATGCTGTTGCTGCAGCCGCCCGAAGTGTAGCAGCCCTGCGCCTGCACGATGTTGCTGCCGGACGCCGAGACGTCGGGCTTCAGCTCGTCGTAGGGGTAGCCGTCATTGTTATCACGGCGCGGGCCGCGGCTGCTGTAGCCGGCGATGGTGTCGTCGCCGCGTTCGATGGTGTCCTGGTCGTCGAGCGCGCCGACTGTGACTGAGAGGCTCGACGAGCCCATGCCAGAAAAGCCGTCGTTATTGGGGCCGTCGTTTCCCGCCGCGACACTGACGACGACGCCCGCCTCGGTCACCAGATCGAGCTTGCGCGAGTGCATGTCGGTGCCGTCGCTACCGCCATCCTCGTGCGAGGTTATGCCCCACGAGAGCGAGACTATATCGATGCCGTAGTTCGCCTCCCCCACACCGGCCCACGCGTCATCACGGTGGTCGATAACCCACTGTAGCCCGTTCATCGCCGACTCATAGACTTCCTGCTCGGTTAGGTAGTTTTCAAACGGTCCTGCACCGACGTCGGAGCCGATTTTAACGTCGACCAACGACGCGTCGGGCGCGGCACCCTGGTAGTCGGTCAGGCTCCCGTCGGCGAGCAGCCCGGTCGCGGTTGCCATCCCCGAGCAGGCGGTGCCGTGCTGGTTGCCGTCGTCAGGGTCGAACGAGCCGTCATCCTGCCGGCCGCCAGTCCCAGAGAGCAGGCAGCGCGGAATATCGGTGTGCATGTAGCAGACCGCGTCATAGCCCGCGACGAACTTGCCCGCCAATCCGGGATGCTCGTTGTCAATCCCGGTATCGACAATCGCGACGTTGACCCCACGGCCGGTGTAGCCCAGGTCCCACGCGCCCAGCGGGTAGGCGGTCGAATTCTTCGCCTTGATATTGGGCGTCTGGACGTCGCCGTAGAACTCGACGCTGCCGTACGGCTCGACCATCACCACCCCCGGCAGCGACGCCGCCAGCGCGAACCGCTCCGGAGCCACGCTCCCGAGCAGCACCGCGTCGGAGAGCAGCAGCCGCGGCGCGAAGCCGGCTAGCAGCAGCAGCTCCAGCTCGCGCTCGCCCGGCGGGTAGCCGTAGGAAACCCCGACGGCAGTGGGCTCATCACGTACCTCGAGCCAGTCAACGATGCCGTCGCGGTCGCTGTCGCGCGAGGTGCGCTCCCACCACGGCACGGCCGGCGGCGGCGCGCCGCCGCCGGCCGCGGACGCTGGCGCCGTGGAAACGGCGGACGCTTCAGGCTCGCTCGCCGCTGGTAATTGCAGGTTGCCCGCCAGCAGCAGCGCCACCAGCAGGAGTGCCGCGAGTCGTCGCATCACGGCGGCGGAGCGTCGGCGGCTGATAAAGTTGGCGTCACCGCCGGCTGTACGGCGCGAAGACGTGTTTGTGTCAGTCGCTGACGCGAAAGACCGTGTCGCTGCGCCGCACTCTTTCCGGGACCGCGATGCCGACGTCCGCCCCCGCGGCGGCACTCTCGACTACCTTGTGGTCAATCTGCATCGACTCGAGCTTTATCTCGAAGTCGGTGGTCGCGCCGGAAAAGCGCAGCTTGTCGCCAACCGCGATGGCCGCACTCAGCTCGAGCGCCGCGACGCCAACCTTGCGGAAATACTTGTCAACCCGGCCGACCTCCGTCTGGGCCATGCTTCCCCAAGCCGCCGGGGCTCTTTAGGCTGCCGGATTCACAGCCGCGTCGAACAGTAGGGGCACATCGACCAGTCGGCGTCCACTTCGCGGCCGCAGCCGCCGCAGCTGTCCAGCGTACGCTCCTGCCCGCCAGCGGGCTCGCTCCACTGCCCCGGCGCGGGGGGCGGCGGCAACGGGTCGGGCCACCACGCCGCCAGCCCGAAGGCGGCGAGCGCCGCGAGGTAGGCGAGGTACTCGACCGGGGCGCTTTGCGCCAGCAACGTGTTGGCCAGCGCCAGAATGCCGCAACCAGCGAAGCTGACGCGCAGCAGGCTCATGCGTCGGCGTAGAGCGACTCGATTTCCGCCGCCCAGTTATCGGTTATCTGTTTGCGCCGGATTTTAAGCGTGGGAGTCAGTTCGCCGTCGTCAACGGTGAAGTCGCGCGACAGGATGGCGAATTTCTTGACCTGCTCGGGGTTCGAGAATTTCTGGTTCAGCTCGTCCACCTGCGCCTGAATTTCAGCGCGGATGTCGGCCGAGCCGGTATACTCGTCGAGCGGGTGCCCCAGCTCCTCCAGCTTCGCCACCTGCTCGACCGGGTTCTTGGGGATTTCGAGCGGGTCCATCCCGAGCTCGTCGCGCATGATGGCGAAGGCGTCGAGCGTCAGCAGCGCCGAGCAATACTTGCGCGCGTCGCCGACGAGGAAGCATTGCGACACCAGCGGCATCGATTTCATCGTCTCCTCGATGACCAGCGGCGCGATATTCTTGCCGCCCGAGCTGACGTAGATTTCCTTCTTGCGACCCGTGATTTTCACGAAGCCGTCGCCGTCGATGGCCCCGACGTCGCCAGTGTAGAGCCAGCCGTCGCGGAGCACCTCGTCGGTCGCCGTCTGGTCACGGTAGTAGCCCTTCATGACATGCGGGCCGCTAATCAGCAGCTCACCGTCATCGGCTACCTTCATCTCGGTGCCGGGGAAGACCGGGCCGACGCTGCCGACGCGGTTCTGTTCGGCGTAATTCAGCGTCGCGCCGGCGGTGTTCTCGGTCATGCCGTAGCCTTCGAAAATGGGGATGCCGAGCGACTGGAACAGTTCCAGAATGTCGGGGTTGATGGGCGCTGCGCCGGTAATCGCGAAGCGGCACGCCTTCATGCCGATTTTCTTCTTCAGCGCCTTGCGGAAGATGCCCGAAAGCAGCGGCAGCTTGAGCCCTATGCGCAGCACCGCCTTGCCGTCGATAGCGGCCTTGACGTTAGAGTAGATTTTCTCGTAGATGCGCGGCACTCCGATGAAGAGGTGCGGCTGCACCTCCTTGGCAAGGTCGACGACGTTGAGCGGATTGTCCGCCACATACATGTGCATCGCCTTGTCGACCCAGTAATGGTTGTCAATCAGCTGGCCGAAAACGTGCGCCAGCGGCAGCCACGAAACATAGCGCTCACCCTGGGTGAACAGGAAGGCGAAGTCTGCCGCCCTGACCTCAAAATTCCAGTTGCCGTGCGTCAACTCGACGCCCTTGGGGTTGCCCGTTGTCCCGGAAGTGTAGATGAGCGCGCTCGTGTCGGCGTCGGTCAGCGCGCCGACGCGCTCGTGGAGCGTCGCGGTCTCGACTCCGCTGCCGTGGCCCATGAACGCATCCCAGGTCATCATCCGCTCGTGCTCTACTCCGCCCACGCCCGGCAGCAGCACGAAGTGCTCGACCTCGGGCAGGCTGTCGATAACCTGCATCAGCCGGTGCTGTGGCATCTTGTCCTTGTCGCCAGCCGCCATCGGGTTGTCGCCGACAAACAGCACTTTCGATTCCGAGTTGCCGGCAACCCACTCGACCTCCTCGGCTGACGAAGTGTGGTAAATGCCAACTCCGACACCGCCCGCCATCTGCGCGGCGAGGTAGCCACCGTACCATTCGCGACGGTTGTAGCTGTAAATGCTCAGTTTATCGCCCGGCTCGAAGCCCAGCGCGACCAGCGACTTGGCGATGTCCATCACGAATTCGGTGACTTCGGACCAGGTCTCGGTCATCCAGTCGTCGCCTGACGGGGATGAAAGCGCCGGCTGGTCGGCGTACTTCATTGCGTTCTCGAGCAAACGGGAGGGAGTCGTGGAGGCCATGGGGGGCACCCGCTCAGGTATTAAACAACCTGCTCCCGCCCGCATCGACGAGACGGGCCAATCCGCGTTCCGTCAGAGTGTATGCCCGTAGTTGCCGCAGCAGCCGCGTCGCCGCTCAGCGGAGCGAGCGGTGACGTCAGGCTGCGCTCGCGGCATCATAGTGTATGCCCGCAGTTGCCGCAGAACTTGAACCCGGGCTGCGCCGGCGTCCCGCAGCCGGCGCAGCTGAACGCCAGTTTCTGGCCGCAGCCACCGCAGAACTGGAAGCCGGAAGGATTGCCCGTCCCGCAGCTCCCGCAGGCGTTGCTGTCGCCTCCCACTCCCGTAACTGACGCCTTCTCCTGCTTGCGCGCCAGCGGCGCCTCCTGAGCGGCGGCATTGGCTTTACCGACAGTTTCAAGGAATTCCTGATGCGAACCGTCCGCGAGCGCGCGCTTGGCGGCGTAGAGCAACTGGTCTGCTTCGGACGTGTCAAGTCCTTCACCGCGCGCCCGCTCGACCTGTCGCTGCGACTGCCGCAGCAACTTCCCGAGGAACGCTTCGATGCCGAGCATTGTGGCGCCCCCCTGCCGGCTGCCGACCAGCACGTGGCCGCCGCTGCGCGCCATGCGGCCAACCGGGCTGCCGTCAGGAAGCTCGAAGCTCCAGGCGCGGCGTCCCGACTTGGTAAAGACCGAGACCTTGCGCAGGGACTCGCCGACGACGAGGAAGTCGGCGGTCGAGGCCATGTCAATCCAGAACGGCTGCCGGTTGAAGTGGTATTCCCAGATGACGCGCGAGTTCTTGACCGCGAAGTAAATGCGCTGGTCGTCGGTCATGTAGCCGATGTAGTCGCCGTTGTTGCTGACGCACGCCTCGAGCACCTTGCCGGTGGTCTCGGTAGCCCACAGAACGTTCCCCTTGGCGTCATAGAGGTAGATGTGCATGTAGTCGGTCCCGACCACGACGTAGTGGCCGTTGGCCGAGATGACGATGTCATTGATGCGGAAGTCGGTCCCGCCCGGCTGGTGTTCCCAGAGAAGTTTGCCGGTGCGGTCGTAGGCCGAGAGGTTCCCGCGGCGGGTGCCGACGACCACGAGGTCGGCGCGATTGGAGACGCCGACCGAGGTTGCGGCGTGACTAGTGGTGCGGTTCCAGATTTCGCGACCGCGCCGGTCGAGGTAGTGAATGGCGTTGTCGCCGCTGGCAACCAGTACCGCGCGGGCGTTGCCGGCGAGCGAGATGTCGCGGATGTCGGGGATTTCCTGCATCCGCCAGAGTTGCCGGCCATCAGGCCCAAGGAACGTGACTCCGCCCTGCCGGCTGCCGATAGCGCAGAACTCCCCCTCGCTGCCGACCGCCATAGCGGTAATTGGCGACTTGTCCCGGTATGTCCAGAGAGTGCGCGCCTCGGCCATGTTGCCTCGACGATGTGCTCCCGGTATTAAGCGGTTCCCGTCAGAGTACCAGCACCGCCGCAGCGACGGTCGTGGTCCAGAAACCATTCTCGCCAACGGTCGCGACCTGGTTCACTGAACGGGTGCGCACGATGCGGTTGTCGATGCTCCAGATTTCACGTTTTTCATCCCACGACGCGTCAGGGTCGAACTCGATACCGTAGGTAGTCGCGAGCATCTCGGCGGCGAGGTCCTCGACATAATCCTCCATCTCCTGCTCGCCCATGCCGGTGGCGTGGTGCTCGGAGAGGTAGCCGTAGTGGTCGCGGTTGCGCGGAACCGCGACGCCGACACCCGAGCAGACCTGCGTTCCCGGCAGGTTACTGTCGCTGCGCGCCATGACGACCGGCACCACCTGCCCCGGCTGGAGCAAACTTGCTCCAGCCGCCGGCTCGACAAATTCGCAGCGTGGCGGCAGGATGGAGGAGACCGAGACGAGGTTGTAGCACTCGATGCCCGCCTCACGCAGCGCCAGCTCGAACGAAGCGAGCTTCTCGCGATGAGTGCCGGTGCCACGGGTCAGGAAAAGCGAGTGCGGCGTGAAGACGGAGCGGGGCACTCGAATGCACTACCGGCGGTATTTATATAGGTCGTCTGCAAGCCGGCCGACGGCCAGCAGCCCCTGTAACGCCGCATGTTTGGCGATTGACGAAGCGCGATACGCTTATCGTTATATAGACCCTCTGGCTGCCGCCGCGTGGACGCCCAGCTGACCCGCCGTATGGCGGGCGAAATCGTGGTCTCGGACAGCCCCGGCGAGACGCTCCGCAAGTGGCGTGAAATCTTCCAGCTTTCGCAAAAACATCTGGCGAGCCTCCTCGGAGTGAACCCGAGCGTGGTGTGCGATTTCGAGAAGGGGCGCCGCCGCTCGCCCGGAATCGGGACCGTGCGGCGACTGGTCGAAACCATGGTGAGCTACGACCGCGCGCATGGTGGCCGCATCGTTACCAACATGGAGGGGCAACAGGGCAACTCGGCCATCACCAGCATCCAGGAATTCGCTATCGGGCTGCCGATTGCGAGCCTTGTCGAGGCGATTGGGGGCAAGGTGCTCGCCGGGGAGGAGGAGCTGGAGCGGCCCATCTACGGCTATACCATTGTTGACGCGCTGCGTGCAATTACCACTTTCTCGGGCGCCAACTTCGGGCAAATGTATGGCTGGTCGAACGAGCGTGCGCTCTTCTTCACGGGAGTCAAGTTCGGCCGCTCGCCAATGATTGCGGTGCGGGCGCACCCGGTCAAGCCGCGGCTGGTCTGTTACATCCAGCCCGGCAGCGTTGACAAACTGGCTGCGAAGCTGGCAGAAATGGAGCGTATCGTACTCGTCAGTACCGAACTTTCCCTCGGGCAGGTTCAGGCAGGACTGGAGAAATTATGAACGGAATCGTAAGCTACGGCGCGTATATTCCGCGCTACAAGATTGAGACCACCGAGATTGCCTCAGTGTGGGGCCAGGACGGTAGTGCCATGGCGCGCAACCTGAACGTCTACTCCAAGTCGGTCCCCGGGCCGGACGAGGACGTGATTACCATCGCGGTCGAGTCAGCCCGCACGGCAATGAAGCGCTGCGGCGTGACCGGCCAGCAGGTTGGCGCAATCTACACCGGGTCCGAGTCGCACCCCTATGCGGTCAAGCCCAGCTCGACCGTCGTGGCAGAGGCGGTCTGCGCGACGCCCCACCTGACAGCGGCCGACTACGAGTTCGCCTGCAAGGCGGGGACTGCCGCCATCCAGACCTGCCTCGGGATGGTGGGCGACAAACAGATTGACTACGGCCTCGCGATTGGCGTCGACACTTCGCAGGCGGCGCCGGGCGATGCGCTGGAATATTCCGCCTCGGCGGGCGGCGGCGCGTTCCTGATCGGGCGCGACAAGGTGATTGCCGAAATTAACCACACCACTTCCTACACGACCGACACCCCCGACTTCTGGCGGCGTGAGGGGCAGCAATACCCGCGCCACGGCGGCCGCTTCACTGGCAAGCCAGCCTACTTCCGGCACGTCGCCAGCTGCGCGCAGCTGACGATGAAGATGGCGGGAACCGAGGCGAAGGACTACCAGTATATCGTCACCCACCAGCCCAACGGCAAGTTCCCGCTGCGGGTCGCCAAGGCGCTGGGCTTCACCCCCGAACAGGTCGAGACGGGGCTGATGACGCCGCGCGTTGGCAACACCTACTCCGGCGCAGTCTTCCTTGGCCTCGCGGCGGTCTTTGATGTCGCGAAGCCGGGCGACCGCATCCTCTCCATCGCCTACGGCTCGGGCGCCGGCAGCGACGGGTTCGACATCACCATCACTGACCACATTGAGAAACTAGACCGCAGCGTTACCGTCGAGCAGATGATTAGCAGGATGAAAATAATCAACTATCCCACCTACGCCAAGTATCGCGGGAAAATCCACATGGGGTCGGGCGGATGAGGGAAGTCTCGATTATCGGCGCCGGCGTCACCAAGTTCGGCGAACTGTGGGACAAGTCGCTGCGCGAGCTCGGCTTGATGGCGGGGCTGGAAGCAATCCAGGACGCCGGCATCGGCAGCAGCGATATCGACGCACTCTACGTCGGCAACATGGCGGCCGGTTCGCTGGTGCAGCAGGAGCACGTCTCGGCGCTGATTGCCGACTACTGCGCCATGGCTGGCGCGCACGTCCCGTCGACGCGCATCGAAGGCGCCTCCGCCTCGGGCGGGCTGGCGTTGCGGCAGGCGTACATGGCGGTCGCGGGCGGCTTCATCGACGTCGCGGTTGTTGGCGGCGCCGAGAAGATGACCGACGTCAGCGACTCGGAATCGGCGCACACGCTCTCGATGGGCGCCGACGAGGAGTGGGAATCGCAGCAGGGCGCAACCTTTGCGTCGCTGCACGCGATGATGGCACAGGCGCACATGACCGAGTTCGGGACGACGCGCGAGATGCTCTCGGCCGTCGCTTCGAAAAACCACGGCCACGCGGCATTGAACCCGCAGGCGCAATTTCCCTTCCCAATCAAGCCAGAAGCGGTCTCCGGCTCGGGGCTGGTTTCCGACCCGCTGCGGATGCTTGACTGTGCGCCGCAGAGTGACGGCGGCGCAGCGGTCGTGCTCTGCGCCAGCGACCGCGCCAAGGAATTTTCGAAGAAGCCAGTCTCGATTATCGGCTCGGGGCAGGCGTCCGACACGCTCAGCCTGCACCACCGCGCCAGCCTGAGCCGCATGCCGGCCATCGGCGTCGCTGCCGAGCGGGCGTTCGCGCACGCCGGTCGTAAGGCGGCCGACGTCAGCGTCGCCGAAATCCACGATAACTTCACCATCTCCGAGCTGATAGCGCTCGAGGAAATCGGCCTTGCCGAGCGCGGCTCCGCGGGGCAGCTGACGCTCGATGGTGCCACCGCCCTCGGGGGCGCCATCCCGGTCAACACCGGCGGCGGGCTGAAGGCGCGCGGTCACCCACCCGGCGCAACCGGCGTCGCGCAGGCGGTCGAAATCGTGCAGCAGCTGCGCGGCACCGCCGGCGAGCGGCAGGTCAGGGGCGCGACGCTCGGGCTGCTCGAGAACCACGGCGGGACCGGCGCGACGGCGGTGGTCCACCTGCTGGAGATGAACTGATGGCGGTTCCCCGCTTCTGGCGCGAGATGCCGGTGCGCTACAACCTGATTGGTTCGCACTGCACCGGTTGCGACATGTATCACTACCCGCCGCGCGCGATGTGCTCCGGCTGCCACCGCGAGTCGCTCGGCAAGATGGAGGAGCACCGGTTCGCTGGCACCGGCCAGATAGTCGCGAACACCGTGGTCTACCAGCCGCAGCAGGGCTACGAGATGCACGGCCCCTACCCCATGGCAATTATTGAGATGGACGAAGGCGCACGCATAACAGCGCAGATTGTCGATGTCGCGCCAGAGATGGTGAAGCGCGGCATGCGCGTCGAGGCGGTCTTCCGCAAGCTGGGCGAGGACAGCGAGTCCGGCATCATCTACTACGGCACCAAGTTCACGCCGGTCGATGAGCCCGAGGAAGAGGACGAGGAATCGGCCGATTCGGTCGAAGTCGAGCTCTAGACCTTCCGCCAGTATTGCAGCACTTCGCGGCCGCGCCGCGGCTCGATTGAGTCTTCGGGGGCTTCCTCGCGGTCAAGCTGCCAGTGGAGCGAGAAGAGGGCGTGCAGCTCGCTGATGGTGACGCCCCACGGCGGGCCGCCCTCGGCGAGCGGCTTGTCGAGCGGGAAGAAGGCGCCGACGAGCATCCCGCCCGGCTTGAGCAGCTGCCACGCGACGCGGTCGTATTCGAAGCGACGCAGCGGCGAGACGGCGCAGAAGCAGGTGTATTCCAGCAGGTAGTCGAACTGTCCGTGCAGCTCCCCGGGCAGGTCAAAAATATCCTCCTTGAGGACAGTCACCTCGGCGCCCGCCGCGAGCGCGTTGCGGCGCGCCGCGAGCACCGCCGGCTCGGCGAAGTCGATGGCGGTGACGGTGAAGCCCGCCTTCGCGAAGGTGACTGCGTCCCAGCCGCGGCCGCAGCCAATGAGGCAGATGCGCCCCGGCTCGAGCTCCGCCGCGACGCGCTCGAACAGCGGCGTCGGCTGGCCCAGGTCCCACTGGTCTTCGCCGGCGTGATAGCAGGCCTCCCAGAAATCGGGGGTGCTGACAGGGTCCTCCACGCTCGGGCAAGGCCCGGTTTCAAAAAGCTTCCCGCAACGCTTTATCGCCCGCCCGGGTGGCGGCTGCATGACCACCCTCACAATGTGCACCAGCGCCGGCGACATCTCGCTGAAGCTTTACGTTAACCGCGCCCCGCAGACCACGGCCAACTTCCTGAAGCTGGTCGACAAGGGGTTCTACAACGGCCTCCATTTCCACCGCGTCATCCGCGATTTCATGCTACAGGCGGGCTGCCCCCACTCGAAAGACCCGCGCAGCCCACGCGCCGGGACCGGCGGCCCTGGCTGGCAAATCAAGGACGAGTTCCATACACAGCTGAAGCACGACCGCCCCGGGCTGCTGAGCATGGCCAACGCCGGCCCCAATACGGGCGGCAGCCAGTTCTTCCTGACGACCGTCGCGACCCCCTGGCTCGACGGTAAGCACGCCATCTTCGGCGAGGTTACTTCAGGGATGGACGTCGTACGAAAGATTGAGACGTGCAAGACCGGCGGGGGAGACCGACCGGCGAATCCAAAACAGATTATCTCGGTGAAGCGGGACTAACCGTAGTCCTGTCCAGTGTATGGCACATCCAAATCCAGTTGCACAACGTATAGCCCACTGGTGATGCAACTCAGATAGATGTAGCCTTTGTGGTATTCGGCGGTCCAAAGGAACGGCACCCAGCCGAAGTCGTAGAAGGCTGAATCGAGCGTCTGGCCGTCGGCGCCGTGCGGCAGGTAGTAGCCGACGGTTGCAGCAAAATGCAGGTCAGTCATGTTCTCTACAGGTGGCGCCATCAGCGTCTCCAAGTCGAGTACCCAGAGACCAGTATGGTAGTTACCCATGTAGAGCCGGCCGTCCCAGTTACCGCCCATAGAAGCATCTGTCTCAGGTGTTGTGGGAAACCACGCGCTGTCTAGGTTGTGTGGACTGAAAATAAGCCACTCCTCGCCGCCGGGGATGTAGTGGTCTACCCCGAAAGGATTCTCCCAGTAGCTGAGCAGCTGCGGCTTGAAGCGCAGGTTGCCATTAACCATCTCGTACTCCGTGGTATCAAGAATGTATGTCAGCCCGGTGCCGACAGATGTCTCCAGGACCTCGGTCGCGCAGAAAGTGACGTGGCGCAGCTCGCTGCCGAGACCCAGGTGGCTGCCGTCGACCAGTACCGGGAAGGGCTCAACGTAGTGGATGTAGGAGGCGCGGCCGCCGTTGACGTTACCGGTCGTGCTGGAGTCGGGCTGCCCGTCATGGTCCAAGTCGGCAAAGTCCATCCACTGTCCGACCTCGGGCGCGCGCCAGCGACAGGTGACTGGATTGCCAAGCCCCGCCTTACAGGTAGTTGCCATCGCTATGTATTGGGCTGGTGTATTGACTGGGTGAGGAATGGTTTCGAGGTCAAAGATGCGTAGTCCCGCTTCCCAGTAGGCGCCGTAGATGTAGGTGTGACCATAGCGTGGGTCATTAGTGTCCTCACCCGGCCATTTCTGGACGGTCATGTCATGGATGTAAATCCAGCCGCCACGGGTGGTTGACCATGCCACTTCGGCCTCGCCTACTTTGTTAATCGTGTGCCCCTCGCCAGAGGCAGGGACCCCGTCGAGTAAGCGTGATGCCGAGCCCTGCAGGTTCAAGTGCGCAATAGTAATACCACCACATGCTTCCTCACTCCCAATTTGACAGGCTGTGTAATCCGGGTTAGCAACGAAAATATACCACTCGCCGTCAATCATGTGGGTGTAGAGGTTGTGTGGTCCTGAGGGGTGGTCAATGTCGTTCCAGTGGTCGACCCAGATTGGGTTGGCCTTGTTCGTGACATCAACCAGCGTTACCGCTACCTGTACGAAATCGTTCCAGGTGGTAAAGTCTGGGTCAGCGTTGCCGGGGTCTATAATCTGGTTTTGAATAATCACGTATTCGCGTGCGTCAAATTCGATGTACTTGACGTCAAGCACCTGAGTATTTGGATCGCTGTACCTACCTACCTCGCTCATATTGTAAGGGTCCGTGACATCGATGATACGCATCTCATTCCAGCCTGCCTGGTAGGCGTAGGTGCGCCCATCAGGCGCTTCGGCGACTTGAATTTCGGCGTTGTCAAAATTGGGGTTGAAGCCAACATACTCGATATTGTTGGTGTAAAGCTGGTGTTCCGACGCATTACGATGGTCATGTTCCTCATCCTGTAGCAGCGCGTCGGCGAAGGGGCGCCCCGTCGTGGGGCCGGTGCCACCGCTAGGACCGCCGTCGCCCTCCAACAGGTAGGCTGCAGTCGCTGCGACGGCAACGACCAGCAGCAGGATTGCGGAGACTCGCAGGACCGCCTGTTGCATATTGCACGCAGACTTATGACGGCTATTTATACCTCGGGCTGGTGGCCCGCAAATGAACACTAACTCTAGCTTTCGAGCCATGCTGCTAGCGCTGGTGCTGACGCTGACAGGTTGCCTACACGATACGCCTTCAGAGGAAAATTTTTGGGGCGTCGAACTACCTGAGGAGACGGCGGCCGACTTCACGCTGGTTGACCAACATGGTGACAATTTCAGCTTTGGTGACACCTTGGGCAAGGTGGTGGTGATGACATTTGTCTATACCCACTGTCCCGACGTCTGCCCTGCCGTCACCTACCAACTCACGAAATTGCAGGAAGCACTCGGTGGCGACTACGGTGAACGAGTGGAAATTCTCTCCATCACGGTCGACCCGGAGCGCGATACTGTCGAGCATCTTGCCCAGTGGGCCATGATGCGGAACGCCAGCTGGCCGCACCTCACATCTAGTGATGCCATGCCGGAGATGGCGATGAACAGTTCTGTATGGGGGCCGTACGGCATTTATGTTGAGAAGATGCTCGAGGACCAGGAAATGGAGATCGCGCCGGCGGACCACTCACTGGTAATCATGTTGCCCGACAACTCGACCGCTGCTGTAGAGGTTCCAGCGAGCGCGTTTGACTCCGCTGCCACGATGTGGAACCTGACCCAGAAGGGGCTAGAGGAGCTACAACTGGATTACAACTATACAGGAGCAGATTCCATTACCAACGTCTCCGGCCACGAAGCGAATGCCAACTGGTCTTGGACATTGCATGCCTGGAATGCTAGTAGTGGGGGTTGGGAACCAGCCGGCGCGAACGCCACGGAGATTCCGCTCACCGAATCCGCGCACGCCGCCTGGGTGCCTGGAAACGCCAATACCTCGCAGCTGCCACTGCCCAGCGCGTTCACCTGTGACGGTCATGGCTGGCTGATGGGTGAAGGCTCCGGAATGCACTGCATGTGCGATGAGGGATACGGCTGGTCCGGACAAGACAGGCTGTCATGCGTGCTGACGGAGGGAGCAGGTGGCTACGGTGACTACGGCATCAGCCACTCGACTATCCTTTACATTATCGACCAGCAGGGTCGGTTGAAGGTCGCGTGGCCAGGGCTAGATTGGACCTACCGCGACATCCACCACGACGTGGCGCTGCTGCTGGATTAATCCTCGCTCAGGGCGCTAATTTATACCACCCCCTGCTGCCTCGCCGATGAGTCAGGTGAGGATTGCCATTGTCGTCTTGCTCGTACTGGTGCTGGCACTGGTACTCCCATCGGCAGAGGCACATGATGCAGGAACTTTCAGTATCATTGTGAGGGATGACGGAATAGTCCCAGAAACCGCCAGTTTCCAGTACAACGACACTGCACTCTGGATAGATGTCGGCGAAGACGACAACCTCACCCACCGGATTGTCTACGACGGTGACGGTGACGGACTCTACAATGGCACCTACGACTGGGACTCCGGCACCTTGCAGAACGAGTGCGAGAGTGATGAAAATGGTACCAAGCTGGACGAAGAGTGCCAGACCTCGTTCCGGGTAAGCTTCAACTCCACCTTCGGGACCGGGACCTATTACTACCAGGACCTGCTCTCCGACGGCGGGATTCTCAACGCCACGATCGTGGTCAATCCCGACGTGGGGGCTGGCCACATAGCTGCTGGCTTCCAGCAGCCGCCGCCAGAAGAATCCACTCCTGAAGAGGAGGGGCGACCCAGCTGGCTGCTGGCGGTCGCAGGGTTGTCGGCAGTCGGTGCCGCTCTCCTAGGCTATCTGGTGCTGCAGGGCCAACCGAAGAGCTGATGCGGCAGGAGCTGGTGACGGGGCTTGCCCTCAGCCTCATGACTATTTCCGTGCTGAGCGGAATCTACTGGCTCAGCCTGCCTGAGCCGGAACCGCAGGAGCAGGATTACGGCGACCTGCTGAAAACATCCATTTGTATCTATGCCGTGGAGGGCATCGTGAGCGATTACCACTACCACCTCTGGCTGAACATAACTGCCAACGGCGACCGGGTCGAAATACCAGCAAACGTCGGTTTCGAATACAACGACGATGGCAGTGTTCTGTTCATCCATCCAGTCCATACATACGATGATTCGGGGCAGGTCCACATCGAAACTATCCCTAATGCGACGGTAACACTGGGAGATTTTTTTGCCATCTGGGAGCAACCCTTCTCAAGCGAACAGGTACTCGACCATGCAGTGGATGAGACCCACGCATTGCGGATGACTGTGGATGGAGTCGAAACACAGGCATGGGAAACGCAGGAACTTGGCCCCTACCTCTTAATCGAAATCTTCTACGAAGCGGCTTAAGCCCCAGCCAGGCTGGGGGTGCAGTCGGAAATTGTCATTCCAATTCATGCCGACGGCGAGTTCGTCGCACAGCTCGATATCGACTCGCACACGCACGACCCTTTCTCGCAGGACGAGGTGGTATTCCTACAGCGGCTCTGCACGCGGCTGGCGCAGCTCTGGAACGAAACTTAAATAGCCGATACGCTACGCCGAGCCCGGTGCATTATGCGCAGCTTTTCCATCCTGTTGCTGGCGCTGCTGCTCATGGCAGCGCCCGCCGTGACTACCGCAACACCTGATACTGTGGCCACAGTTAGTGCGGATCGCGAGTATCCCAACGGTTGGACCCACCGGCCGCTGGTCGAGCTCTTTACCAGCCTCAGCTGCGTCTTCTGCATGTCCTATGCCGACCCCGCCATGGACGAGGTGCTGCATGACATCGAGGGTGATTCTTCGGTGCCATACCACATCGTCTACTTCCACCAACCTAACGGTGGTGCCGGCGACGACCCATTCCACACTGAGGACTCCAATGCACGTATGCGTGACCACTACGGGCAGACTGGGACTCCAAACGCGCAGTTCGACGGCAACTACCGTTACGAGGGCGGCGGCAGCGAAAGCAATTACGACGACTACAAGGCCGAACTGGAGGACTCCGGGCCCCGTGACGGTGACGACGGCGAAGATTTCAAGATAGTCGATTTGGACATCTACAGCGAGTTCATAGGCAGCTCGACCGAGGGCGAAGTCGGGACATTCAAAGTCAGAGTCGACATGACCTACCACGGCCTGGCTGGACCGGAGTCGTGGGAGCAGCAGGCAGGGCTCGAGGACACTAATCTGGACGGTACGCTCTATGTCTTCATGGTTGAAGATGATGTTACTGCCTGGTCCTCGTACCTGGAGCAGGACTGGGTTAACATGCGAGTGTTCCGCGGATATGCCATTGAGGGTGAGGAATTCACCCTGCAGAAGGATGAGGCAGCCACCTACGAAGCTGTCTGGAAGGTGCCGACAACGCAAGTTGACGCCGATGGCGTCGAGGGACCCATCAAGATTCCCATCAACCCCGGCCGGATTACCCCGATTGCAGCGGTCTTTGACCGGGATGACACCGAGTCGGGCGGCAAGAACGACGATCCGAGCGACGACACCTACCCTACCCCGCGCTCAATCCAGTCGGCGTCGCCGCAGAGCACTATTTACGATAATCCTGAGCGCGACGTGCCCGAGATCGAACGGCAGCGCGAACTCTTCACCGAAGCTGGCGCACAACTCGAGGTGGAGTTCGAGGCCGAGGAGGGCATCGGCACCTCGTTCGCGGTCTACAACTATGATAGCCAAAACTACACTGGCGAGTGGCAAATAGCCGAGCTCAAGATTGTGGGCGAGGAGGTGTGCGACGATGACGGCGTCTGCTACGCCTACGCTGACGCGACCGGCACTGCGACCTTCCCCTACCAGAGTGATGACAATATCTACTACCAGGTGCTCTACGTCGATGGTAACGGCACTTCCGGGAGATCGGATGTGCAGATGTTTGTCGGCAGCGACGGAGGGGGGCGCCCAGTTGTTACTGATGGGGCGCTGCCGTGGCTACTGATAAGTGGCGTGGCGACGGGGGGGGTTCTCGGCGGTACACTGTTCGTAGTCTGGGCGCGACGCCCTGCGTAAGCGTCAAATAGCCCCCAACCACATGCTGAAAAGTGTATGCAAAGCTGGTGCTGACACTACTGTTCGGGTTGTTGCTGACACTGCCGTCGGTTGCGGCGCCCGTTGCGGAACCGCAGGAAACCGTTCCGGCCGGGTGGACCCATCGCCCCGTCATGGAGCACTTCACCAGCTTGGGGTGCCCCCCCTGCATGTCGATTGACCCTGACGTGGGGAGGCTCTGGACTGACTACCGTAACGAGCCAGAGGTGCCATGGACGTACGTGTCGTTTCACCAGCGCAATGGTGCTTACGCAGATGACGAGTTCGCGAGCAAGGAAGCCAAGCAGCGCTACGAGCACTACGTAGTGCAGGGCACTCCCGACGCACAGTTCGACGGCGGCTATATCGAGGAGCTAGGCGGCGGCGACGGAACTTACGAAACCTACCTGGACCACTACACCGACAGCGGTGAGAGAGAGGTCAAGCCGACCGAGCTGCGGGTGTGGCAGGAATTCCGCGAAGACCGCTTTGTCTTCCGCGTCAACCTCACCTACCTCGGCGATGGCGGTCTCCACGATCCGTTCATCGACCCGGACGAGCTTGAACCGGCAGTCTACCTATTCGTAGTCGAGGATGACATCATGGCGTGGAGCTCGGAGGAGGGCAAGGAGGTAATGCAGCACAACACCCACCGCGAGACCGCGTTGCACGACGAACGCCCCGGAACGATGCAGCCGGGAGAGGAATGGTCAACCGAGGTGGAATGGGTCATTCCGGACATAATTGACTACGTTGATGGCCATGAGGACAGGGACGGAAACCCGCAGGAGGGGGCACATCCCATCCCGACGCCTATCAATCCCGCCAAGACCGAGGTAGTGGCAGTTGTTTACGACCTGAATGATAACTCACGGCACTCTAGCAAGACCAGTAATGCCGCTGACACACCTCGTGCCATCAACTCGGCAACGCCACGCTCGACTGCGTATGATGAACAGAACGAGCCACCAACCGTGACGGAATACGATGACCGGCTCGAAGGCAGCCAGGCGGTCATCAGCGCCACTCTGGCTGATGAGGACGGTATTGGCTCGGCCTACGTTATCTACAACTTCCGGAACGGAACCTACGACGACGGAAAGTGGGGCGTCGCCCCGATGGCGCTGGAGGGCGACCATGGGACTGCGGTAGTCGAATTTGCCGCGGGTGACCCGGTCTGGTACCGCATCCTGCTAGTTGATGGCAAGGGCGGTTTCGCTGCTACCGACGCGCGGCAGGTCGAAGGTACCGGTGGCAGCGACGACACCGAGGAAGCACTTCCAGGGCCTGGCATCGCGCTGGCGCTCCTTGCACTGACAGGAATTTCTCTGCGGCGCCGCGTTTAGGGACTGGATATGGCGCAGAAGACTAACTGGGATGTGCTCGTAGAACGCGTTAGCCGGAACCGCGTGCTAGTAACTGCGGGAATAGTCACGCTATTGATTACAGGTACTCTCGGTCTGGCCCTACTGGGAGGTAGTGAGAAAGCTCCAGAATTCACTGTTACAACAACAGGATATGTTGATGGAAAAGAGGAAACCTCAAGGGAAATATCGCTCTCTGACTACCGTGGAAAGGTCATTATTCTGGACTTAATGGCTGAGTGGTGCGGGCCTTGCGGAGAATTGGCGACCGATACTCTGAAACCGCTTTACGATGAGGAGTACAAAGATAACAACAATGTAGTGATTATTTCCGTCAGCGTGGCAGGTGACGAGATTGACATCCTGAAGGATATTCAGGTGGATGAAGGATACAACTGGATTCATGCTACTGATGGGAGCTATAACGATGAAGGAAAATGGGTTGCAGGAGTCGATGATGTTCTCATCAAGTACAGTGCCCAGATGATTCCCAAGGTGCTGGTTATCGACCAGCAGGGAAGAGTTACTTTTTCACATCTGGGTTTGCTGGAGAAGAATGATTTGAAATTGGAAGTCGACAAGGCCCTGGCTGGTCAAGGTGACCTAGTAAAGATTAAGGAGAGTTCCGTCTTTCTAATGGCCATCGGAGCCGGTGTTCTAGCGTTCTTTTCCCCATGTTCATTTCCTTTACTTCCCGGTTACGTTTCTTTCTATCTCACCAACAAAAAAACAGGGAGCGGTAGTCTGACTGAACAGACTGCCCGCGACGCACTACCTGCGGGCTTAGCAGCTGCAGCTGGCATAATGTCCGTTTTCCTTCTGTTGGCAATTCTGGTAGTTCCCTTCGCACATCTGCTCGCAGATTTTGTGCCGTTTCTTGAGTTGGTGGTAGGAGTTTCTGTTTTTGCACTTGGCCTCTCAATGCTGCTTGATTATAGCCTAGAACCTGTATTACAACCAATGCGGAAGATTTCCGGTTCAATAACGGCCAAGGTGGCCAGGATTACTCAGGGCTATCCTACGGCTGTGGCAGAGAGAGGGATTGGCAAAGTAACCGGAAGCGATTTCAGCTTTGCGCAGAGCCAGGATAGCGAATTGATAGGCCAGTACTGGTATGGTGTGGGGTATGGCTCTGCGTCTGCAGGATGTACAGCACCGGTCTTCATCGCCTTGATATTAGCCAGTATGAAATACACCTTTCTTGGTGCTTTACTGGTTTTTGGCCTGTATTCATTTTCAGCAGCCGCCCTGATGGTCGTGGTTACTCTCCTAGTTGCTTCGTCAGAGGACACTATTGTCAACCGGCTGCGCGCCTCGACTCACCAGATTCACAAGGTGGGTGGGTCTGTGATGGTGATTGTCGGGCTTTACCTCATCTGGTATTACGTCAAGACTAATCTGCTCTAGGTGACTCGCTCGTAGCGGTACTCGAGAAACCCGTCCGGCAGCGACGGTACGCAACCGCGTCCTCGCTAGGCCACCTGCGGCTCCCGGCGGTGACCAGCGCCTGCTCGCCGAACTGCGTCGCACTCGCGAGCAGCGCGGCGGCGGCTGAGTCCACTTAAGCCCCCGGCGCCCTAGAAGGACATGGCACTGCCGGAAATCCTGGAGCTGCTCGAGCAGCGGCGCGAGCAGCATCTTGCGGAGCTGGTCGAATGGACTGCGATTCCGTCCATCTCGGCGCAGGCACAGCACGCCGGCGACCTGCAGCGCGCGTGCGACTGGGCCGCCGACTACTGCCACGCGATGGGGCTCGAGACCGAAATCCACCCGACGGCGGGGCATCCCGCCATCATCGCACGCCACGACGCCGGTGCCAGGGCGCCGACCGTATTGCTCTACGGCCACTACGATGTCCAGCCACCCGAGCCACTCGAGCTGTGGGAAAGCCCGCCGTTCATCGACAACTGGGGCAGCGGCAAAGCGGTCGGCGGGAACGCCGAACCGGTGCGCGACGGCGCGCTCTACGGCCGAGGCGCGAGCGACAACAAGGGCCAGCTCTTTGCGCACCTGGCGGCGCTGCGCGGCTGGTTCGAGGTCGCCGGTGGACCGCCGGTGAACCTGCGGCTGCTCATCGAGGGCGAGGAGGAAATCGGCTCCCCGTCGCTGGGCGAATTCGTCGCGACCCATGCTGACGAGCTGCGTGCCGAATGGGGCGTGGTGAGTGACGGCCCGATGCTCGCGCCCGGGATGCCGGCCGTCTCATACGGGCTGCGCGGGCTGGCATACTTCCAGCTCGATATCTCCGCGGCCAGTGCCGACCTGCATTCGGGGACGCACGGCGGTGCGGTGCCGAACCCCGCCACCGCGCTGGCGGAGTTCATCGCGACGCTGCATAACCCGGACGGCAGCGTCAACCTGCCCCGCTTCTACGATGACGTCACGCCACTCGAGACGGCGGAACGCGAGGCGCTGGCGGCGCTCGAATTTTCTGACGACGAATATTTAAAAGGTCTGGGCGCCCCCACTCTCGCCGGCGAGGAGGGCTACACGACGCTCGAGCGGCGCTGGGCACGGCCCACGCTCGAGGTGAACGGCATCTGGGGCGGCTACACCGGCGAGGGAGCCAAGACGGTGCTGCCCGCCCGCGCTTCCGCCAAGCTCTCCTGCCGGCTGGTGCCGCGACAGGAGCCAGCCGCGATTGAGGCGGCGCTGCGCCGGGCGTGCGCGGAACGGCTGCCGGTCGGCGTGCGCTGGACGCTCCGGGTTTTCGCCGGCGCGCCCGCCGTATTGACGCCGACCGACTCGCCCGGAGTGCAGGCGGCGATGCACGCGCTGCGCACCGGCTTCGGGGCGGAACCGGCGTTCATCCGCGAAGGCGGCACTATTCCGGTCGTCGCCGACTTCCAGTCGGTGCTGGGGGCGCAGCCGCTGCTCATCGGCTTCGCGCTGGCGGAGGACATGCCGCACTCGCCCAACGAGCACTTCCGGCTCGACTGCCTTTACGGCGGCATCCGCACCAGCGCGGCGCTGTGGGATGAGCTGGCGCGGCTCGGCTGACGGAGCGGGCTTAAAGTCGGCGCACCGTGGGCAAGCATGGCAAGCGCCATCTCGGGACTGGAGCCGGCCGCGCTGTGGGATAATTTCGCGGCGCTGAGCCGCATCCCGCGCCCGTCAAAGCAGGAAGAGCAGGTGCTGGCGTGGCTGAAGGAGTTTGCCGACACACGCAGCCTTGAGTGGCAACAGGATGAGGTGGGCAATATCGGCGTGCGTCGCCCCGGCAGCGGCGGCGGCGAGTCGGCGCCGACGGTCGTCATCCAGTCGCACGTCGACATGGTCTGCGAGAAGAATTCCGACGTCGAGCACGATTTCAACTGCGACCCCATCCGACTACTGCGCGACGGTGACTGGCTCACCGCCGACGGGACTACCTTGGGGGCGGACAACGGCATCGGCGTCGCGACCGCGCTGGCGCTGCTCGAGATGGCGGCCAATGCGCGGCTGCCGCCTTTGGAGTGCTTGTTCACCGTCGACGAGGAGACCGGGCTGACGGGGGCGTTCGCGCTCGACGGTGCGCTGCTGCAGGGGCGGACGCTGCTGAACCTTGATACCGAGGAGTGGGGGGCCATCTGCATCGGCTGCGCGGGCGGCGGCGACAGCGAACTGACGCTGCCCATTGGCTTCAAGGCGTCGCCTGGCGATTACCTGAGCTTCCAGCTTTCGGTCGAGGGACTGATGGGTGGTCATTCGGGGGTCAACATCCACGAATACCGCGCTAACGCCATCGTGCTGCTGGCGTCGCTGCTCGAGCCGCTCGCCACAATAGGCGCGCGGCTCGTCTCGGTCCGAGGGGGCGACAAGACCAATGCGATTCCGCGCGAGGCGTTCGCAACCCTGCTGCTGCCGCCGGCGACGATGGCCGACGCGCAGATTGCGGTCGGCGCCCGCACCGCGGCGCTACAGGCCGAGTTCGGCACGCTCGAGACGGGGCTGCGCGTCACGCTTTCAGGGCTGGACGACGCGCCGGCGGAGTGTCTCTCCGCCGGCGCGCAGGACAGCCTGCTGGGGCTGCTGCGGGCGCTGCCGCACGGCGTGCTGAAGTATTCGCACGCCATCCCCGGACTGGTCGAGACGTCGAACAACCTGGCGTCGGTGACTGCCGACGGGGACAGCTACCGCATCGTCTGCTCGTCACGCTCATCCATCATGGAGGCGCTGGAGGACGTACGCGGACGCATCGCAACCATCGCGGCGCTCTGCGGCGCGAGCGCGACGCGGAGCAGCAGCTACCCCGGCTGGCAGCCCGACCCCGATTCGCCGGTGCTGAAGCGGCTGAAGCGCATCTACGCCGAGCAGCTGGGCGAGGAGCCCGAAGTCGGGGCAATTCACGCCGGGCTCGAGTGCGGCGTCATCGGCGAGCGCGTCCCGGGGATGGACATGGTCTCGTTCGGCCCGACGATTACCGGCGCCCACTCGCCCGACGAGCGGGTCGAGATTCCCACCGTCGCCAAGTTCTGGAACCTGCTGCTGGCGCTGCTGGCAGACATGGCCGAAGCGTGAAACCGGCTGCGCTGCGCGCCCGGCTCGCCACCCCGCTACCGGGGGTCGCCGCGTGGCGCGATATGGCGCCGGGCAATCGCGCGTTTCCCCCCGATATGGCAGGCTACCGCGACGCGGCGGTACTGCTGGCGCTCTTCCCGCGCGACGGGGCTTGGCGGCTGCCGCTGATTGTACGCACCGACGACGGCGGCATCCACGCCGGGCAGGTGGCGCTGCCGGGCGGCGCGCTGCAAAAAGGCGAAAGCCCGGAGGCGGGCGCGCTGCGCGAGGCGCACGAGGAAACCGGCCTTGCGCCAGCCGATGCGGAACTGCTGGGGCGGCTGTCGCCGCTCCCCATCCCGGTCTCACGCTTCCGGGTCACGCCGGTCGTCGCGACGCTGGCGGGCGAGCCGGTGTGGCGGCTCGACCAGCGCGAAGTGGCGTCGCTCTTCAGCGTCCCGCTGGCGGCGCTGCGCGACGGCGCCTTGCGGTGCAGCGAGCCGCGCGAGTTCGGCGGCCGCCCGGTCGCCATCCCCTATTTCGCGCTCGGCGACGAGAAGGTGTGGGGTGCGACCGCGATGGTGCTGGCGGAGCTGGCGGCGCTACTGGAATAGCTCGCCGAGCGGCGCGACCAGCAACTCCGAGAAGAGGTCGCCGACGAACGCAGCGAGCAGGAACGCGCCGAAGAGCGGGATGATGTAGGGAATCTTCAGGCTGACCCATGGGCGCTCAATGTCCGCAACGTCGAGCGCGTCCCACTCAGCCGGGAGGTCCAGCCCGCGGCGCACCATCGGCGCCAGCACGGTGCGGCCGCCGACGACGCGCGTCATCGGCCAGACGTGGCTGTCGCGCGCCTGCGCGAGCGGCATGCGGACGCCGAGCAGTGCCTGCAGCCACGGCTTTTCCAGGTCACCATGTGCAATATTCCACGCCAGCAGCCCGACCGGGATGGCGAGGTAGAGCAGTAGTGAATTCATGAATACGACCCACGGGAACGGGAAGCCCTGTTCGCCGAAGGCGTGCAGCGTCGCGCCGGCGTCGGGGGCGAACGGCACCAGCACCGCCACCGTCAGCAGCGCCTTGACGTCTGCTCCCCCAATGGTCGGGCCGTAGTAGTACCAGCCGTACATCATCGCCATCAGCGCCAGCGCCGCGACCAAATCGACCGCTTGAGCGCTCGCGAGCAGCGCGTCCCAGCCTTCGAAGAGCGCGAAATAGCCCATCCCGGCGACGCCCGCCAGCTGCGCCGCGCGCCACGCCGCCAGCTCGCGGCCGGCGATGGCGTCGTCGTCAACCTGCGAATACCAGAACAGCACGCCGAGGGCGACCGCCAGCCCCCACGTCCCCGGGCTCGCCTGCGCCTGCCACAGCTCGGCCGCCAGCAGCGCCAGCCCGGCCCCGCCGGCAATCTGCCAGGTGCGGTCGGGGACGCGCCGCGTCTGCCAGTCGCTCCAGGCGCCGTAGCCGAGTGCCGCGGCGCCAATCGCGAGCCGTATCCCGTCGAGCGGTTCCACGGTGCGGGAGCAAGGGGGAGTTAAATATCGCACCATGTGGTGCGATTTTCTTAATCAGTCCTTTTTTGCTAAATTATCAGGGTGTTAGAATGTTTTTGGAGCACCTTTCAAATACCATACACTGTTTACTGCGTTTTGTAACTTAAAGAGCCGTACAAAACCTCCCAGTAATGGTAAAAAAATCCAGAAAAAGGTTAATCCCGAGACGGTTTTTGGCATGCCATTTAGTGCTTGCATTTCCCCGGTTTCAGCAGTTATCATGATTACTCTGTATATATTTGCGAAAGGTATGAACATCAGTAACAGATGCACCAAACCACCAGGGCCTACTCCCGCCACATTCTTGTTTTCTTCTGCAATTTGATAATTCCAATATAAGCTATAAATGCCCAGCGTTAATATACTGTAAAGTATAACCATCACAGGTTTTCTTGGAGTGCCATACTGCATCACGCTTCCCGGCGCTTGATATGCCACTGGTGGTGGCTCCATCTGTTGCTGTGGAGGCGGTAGCGGGGGTGCTACGGGAGGTGTCATGGAAGCCTCACAGAGTGACTGATTACTTAAGTTTAGCCCCTGACAATGATCCCCAGCTTACGACTCGCGTAGAGCGGCACGCGACTGCGAACCTAAATAACTCTGTGTCTCTCCGGCGTCGTGGACCTGCAAGAACGATTCCTGCCGGGCGAGGAGTTCCTGAAGGAATATCCGGCGCTGAAGGTTGACCGCCGCCGCGGCTGGTCTGCGTTCCTGACCAGCCGCCGGCTCTTCATCGGCTCGCGCGACGAATTGTGGGATATCGACACCAGCCGCATCGACTACCTTTCGCGCGGGCTGCGGCCCCGCTTCTCGCCGGCGTGGCTGCTGCTCTGCCTGATTCCATGGCTGGGATGGCTCGCGTCGCCGTTCCTGATTGCGCTCTGGTATTACATCCGCACCGAGGCACTGGTCGTCGGCACCCCGTCACGCCGCTGGCTGCTCTTCGCCGAGCCGGAGGTGCTCGACGACCTGGTCGACAACCTGCGACTCAACACCGTGATGGCGCTGACCCCCGAAGGCGAGCGCGCCATAGCCGACGCAGAGATGGAGCACGAGCAGCGGCAGCTGCTGCTCGGCCCCGACGGGGAGGCGGCCGACTGGGGCGAAAATGAATCGGGCCCGCGGCGATGGGGCCACTTCTCGGTCGCAGGAGCTTGGATTGCGTGGTACGCCGGCACCTTCGGCGGCAGCCCCGGCTTCTGGGTGCTGCTGTCGCTGCTCTCCGCCGCTGGCAACTACTGGCGCTGGTGGAACCGCCGCACCCGCAACCAGCTCGCCGAGCGGCAACCAAAACCGGGCTGGCTCGAGCGGGGCTGGTACTGGAGCCTGCGCAAGCTGCGGATGCCGGTGCTCCCGGCGCGCTGGGAGTTCTGGGCGCTCGGCCGCAAGTGGCGCGCCGCCGATGTGGGCGGCTGGAGTGCCGTAGGACTGCTGGCGCTCGGCTTCCTGTGGGCGCTCTGGATAGCGAACCTGCGGCCGTTCCTGTTCCTGTTCGCACTCGCAGCCATCGTCGCGCTCGCCGGCAAAGTGGCGGCGGGCCTGCCGGGACCGCGCTGGCGCATCGCCCTGCGGTCGGTCGCAGCGGTCTTCATCGGGCTGCTGTTGGTAATTCCGGCGCTGGCGCTGGCGCCGCTCTACAACGGCGCCAGCGCGTCGCTGCCGCACTCCGCGGTGCAGGGCGACTCCGGCAACGGCTGGGTCAGCGCGTTCCAGCAGGAGGAGTCGTTCGGGCTGGGGCTGGTCGACGTGCGCATCAGCTTCTACATGGACGACGGCGAGGACGCGGAGGGCGAGCAGGACGGCTATCCGGCGTTTCTGGTGCTGGCGGCCATCAAGATGCCATTCAACCTGAAGGAAGCGAACCTGCTGGACGAGATTGAAAAGCAGTTCCACGAAATGGCGCTGGAGGAGAACATCAACCTGACCGCGCAGGTGCTCAACGGCAGCCGCACCACCGCGCAGGGCTACCAAACCCAATATATTGTCTACAACGGCACCGCCGCCGCGTGGCGCGAAGGCGTCGGCGACATCGCCTACAACTTCACGGAGGGCGCCGAGTCGCGCTACATCGGCGAGGCGTGGAAGGTTCCCGAGCTGAACCTGCTGGTCGTCGCGATGGGCATCGCCATGATATCGAGCGAGGAGCCCAATACGGGCATTCCGCCGCTCCCCGACGAGGCGCCCGACTTCGCCAAGGATATCTGGAACGAAGGCGGAGAGTTCGCCGAGGAACTCTTCCCGAACCCGACCAATTCAACCGACCCGCGCAACTGGGTCGAGCTGTTTGACATGATTCCACTGACGGAGTGTTATGCGATTTAGTCGCCGAACTGAATCCCTTGCGCCAGCGGCAGCTCGTCGCTCCAGTTGAGCGTGTTGGTCTGCCGGCGCATGTAGACCTTCCACGAGTCGGAGCCCGCTTCGCGGCCGCCGCCGGTATCCTTCTCGCCGCCGAACGCGCCGCCGATTTCGGCGCCGCTCGTGCCGATGTTGACGTTGGCGATGCCGCAATCGCTGCCGGCGGCCGACAGGAAGCGCTCGACCGACTGCATATCGCGGGTGAATATCGACGACGAGAGCCCCTGGTCGACCGAGTTGTGCATCGTGAGGGCTTCGTCGAGTTCGTCGAACTCGAACAGGTAGAGAATGGGCGCGAAGGTCTCGTCGCGCACGATTTCCATGTCGGGCGTCGCGCGCACAATCGTCGGCTCGACGTAGCAGCCGGGGCGGTCGAACACGTTGCCGCCGCACAGGATTTCGCCGCCCTGCTCGCGGATGGTCTCCAGCGCGGCGCGGTAGGTCTCGACCGCGCCGCCGTCGACCAGCGGCCCCATCAGCGTCGCGGGGTCGAGCGGGTCGCCGATGTCCACCTGTCCGTAGGCCCTGACCAGCCGCTCGGTGATGTCGCCGGCGATGTCGCGGTGCAGGAAGAGGCGTCGCGTGCTGGTGCAGCGCTGGCCGGCGGTGCCGACCGCGCCGAACAGGACGCCGCGCAGCAGCAGCTCCGGGTCGGCGTCCGCGAGCGCGATGATGCCGTTGTTGCCCCCCAGCTCGAGCAGCGAGCGGCCGAGCCGCTGCGCGACCGCGCCGCCCACCTTGCGTCCCATGTGGCAGGAGCCGGTAGCCGAAATCAGCGGCGCACGTCGGTCGTGAATCAGCAGTTCGCCGACGTCGCGGCTCGAGCCAACCAGCAGCGACATGACGCCGTTCCAGCCGAGCGGCTCGAGGACGCGGTTGACGATGTGCTGGATGGCGATGGAGGTGAGCGGCGTCTTTGAGGATGGTTTCCAGACCATCACGTCGCCACAGACGGCGGCAATCATCGCGTTCCAGGCCCAGACCGCGCCGGGGAAGTTGAACGCCGTTATGACGCCGACAATGCCGAGCGGATGCCACTGCTCATACATGCGGTGGCGCGGCCGTTCGGAGTGCATGGTCTTGCCGTAGAGCTGCCGGCTGAGGCCGACCGCAAAATCGGCGATGTCAATCATCTCCTGCACTTCGCCTTCGCCTTCGGCCTGGATTTTGCCCATCTCCCACGCAATCAGCTTGCCGAGCGCCACCTTGTACTTCCGCAGCTCGTTGCCCAGCTGCCGCACCACTTCGCCCCGGGCTGGCGCTGGTTCGAGCCGCCAGCAGGCGAAGGCGCGGGCAGCGTTGGCCATGATGGTCTCGTAGTCGCCCGCGTCGCACTGTCGCACGGAGGCGATGAGCGACTCGTCGGCCGGCGCGACCGACTCGAGCAGCGCGCCGGCGCCGCACCATTCGGTAGCGTAGCCGCCCGCGTTCTCGGCCTCGAGGCCGAGGTCGGCGAGGAAGTCGAGCCTGCCCATGCGCGGCGCATTCGCGACTGCATTATAGCGGTTGGGCCGCCGACTGCCTTTATAGCGGCGCCACCTGCCGGCCAGTATGGAGGCGGAGCCGCTCGCGGGGCACGACGCAGAACAGGTCGCGCTGATGGCCGAGGAGTGCATCCTCGTCGACGAGCGCGACAGCGTTATCGGCAGCGCGAGCAAGGTCGAGTGCCACCACGGTTCGGGGCAGCTGCACCGCGCCTTCAGCCTGCTGATTTTCGACTCGCGCGAGCGTCTGCTGCTCCAGCAGCGGTCGCCGGGGAAAATCACCTTTCCCGGCGTCTGGGCCAACAGCTGCTGCAGCCACCCATTGCACCGCGAGGCGGAGCTCGAGGAGCGCGACGCGCTGGGCGTCAAGCGCGCCGCGCAGCGCAAGCTGGAGCAGGAGCTGGGCGTTCCGCCGGCCGAAGCGCCGCTCGAGCGGATGGTCTTCATGACCCGCATGCTCTACCGCGCCCGCGCCGACGCGGAGTGGGTCGAGCACGAGCTGGACCACGTCATCTGCCTGCGCGCCGATGTCACGGCGCGGCCGAACCCCAACGAGATTGCCGAGGCGCGCTGGGTGACCGAGGCCGAGCTGCGCGAACTGCTCGACAGCGAAGCCATCGGCCCGTGGTTCCGACTGATTGCCGAGCGGCTGCTGCCGGCGTGGTGGGCCGACCTTGATGGCCTGGCGGGGATGGCCGACGGCGAAATCCACAACATGGGCGAGGTGGCATGGAACTGAAGGCGGCGCTCGCTGCGCGGGCGGCGCCGGTCGAGGCGGCGCTGCGCGAATACCTGCGCGTGCGCGAGCCCGAGAAGCTCTACCGCGCGATGGCGCACATCCCGCTCGCGGGCGGCAAGCGGCTGCGGCCGGTGATGGCGCTGCTGGCGTGCGAGCTGGTCGGCGGCGAATCGGCGAAAGCGGTGCCGTACGCCGCCGCGCTCGAGGCGGTCCACAACTTTACGCTGGTCCACGACGACGTGATGGACGAGGACGAACTGCGGCACGGCGTCGCATCGGCGCACGCCGAGTTCGGCGTCGCGGCGGCGATTAACGCGGGCGACGCACTCTTCGCCTACGCGTTCGAGATGGTGACCGACAGCGATTGCAGCGATGCGCTGCGCGCCGAGCTGGTGCGCCATCTGGCGATTACCGTGCGGGAAATCGGCGAGGGGCAGCAGATGGACCTCGACTTCGAGGAACGCGAAACGGTCGCGCCGGCCGAGTACCTCGAGATGGTGCGGCTCAAAACGTCAATCCTGTTCGGCTCCGCCGCGTATGGCGGCGCGCGCCTCGGTGGCGCCGAGGCGCGCGAGGCGGGGGAGCTGCGACAGATGGCGATCGAGGTCGGCCTCGGCTTCCAGATATGGGACGATTACCTCGACGCGACCGCCCCGGCGGAAGCCCTGGGCAAGCCGTCCGGCTCCGACATCCGGCAGGGCAAGCGCACGCTGCTCGTCATCGAGGCGCTGGACCGCGCCGCGCCCGACGACCGCGCACGGCTCGCCGCCATCCTCGACGACGGCGACAGCAGCGACGCCGACGTGGCGGAGGCGGTCGCCATCATGGAGCGCAGCGGCGCGCTGGCGGCGTGCCACGAGCGGGCGAACAGCTACTTACAGGGCGTCCGCAACACGCTCGCGAAATACCCGCAAGGCGAGCCGCGGCAGCTCTTCGAGGCGCTGCTCGAATACATGGTCACGCGGGGACACTAACCACCTAAATACCACCGCAGATGCCGTGGTGATGGCGGACGAGGAGGAGGTCTGGGACCCGACGCCGGGCGACATCAATTCGCGACTGCTGGAGCGGCTGGCGGAGAGCGACACCGTCGCCGCCAAGCGGCTCGAGCCGCTGGCGTGCATCGCGGTCGGCTTCCCCAAAGGCAAGACGGCGACGTTCGACGGCACCGGCGGCGACAACTTTGGCGGGCTGAACCGCGGCGCGCAGCTGATACTCAACGGCGGCGCGGGGCGTTTCACCGGCAACTCGATGCGCAGTGGCGAAATCATCGTCAACGGCTCCGCCGGCAGCGGCGCCGGCCACGGGCTGGCGGGCGGGACGCTGGTGGTGCAGGGCTCGGTACGGGGCGGCGCTGCGGCGGGGATGCTCGACGGCGAGCTGCTGGTCGCGGGCGACGTCGAGGGGGCGCTCGGCGCCGGGATGCAGGGCGGCACCGTCGTAGTGGCGGGCGACGTCGGCGGCGACGTGGCGCGCTACATGGCGGGCGGCAAGCTGTTCATCGCCGGCAATTTTGTGCCGCCTGCGGCGGGAGCAAAGCCCGCCGCGCCCGCCGAGCGCAAGGCGGTCCAGCGGCTGCTGCAGGAGCACGGCATCGACCCGCACGGGCTGGAGTTCCAGCGCGTCAGCGGCGCGGCGGTCGCCGCGCCGCTGAAGGCGGATGCGGAGGAGCCGCCGGAGCTGCTGTCGCGGCTGCGGCTGGTGCCGGCGGTGCTGAAGCGGCGGCCGCGCCGCCCCGGGCTTGACCGCGTCAGCCCCGGACTGGTGCTCGGCCCCGGGACCGGCGAGCCGCTGAACCTGACGATTCCATTGCTGTGGGAGGGCGACCACGCGCCGCAAATGGCGACGTGGCTGGTCGGCGCGAAAGCCCCGAGCTTCGAGAAGTGCAACCTGGCGGTCATCGACCTTTGCGCCGGGAGCCTGCCGCGGCGGCTCGACATGGAGCGGCCCGACGACTTGGCGCAGGTGGTCGAGCTGGTGCGACAGGACGCGTGCAACCGCGTGCCGGTGCTGGTGCGGCTCCCCGCCGGCGACCTTAGCGGCGACATGGGCGCGCTGCGCAGCGCGGCGCCCGACGGCGTCATCCTGGCGCCGGGGAGCGTCCCGCACGAGGCAGCGCTCGCGGCGGCGCGCGGCAGCGGACTGCCGGTGCTGCCCGAACTGCCCAGGGCGAGCGCGAACGACCTGCTCAAGCTGCTGGCGCTCGGCGGCGCGGGGGCGGTGCTGACCGGCAAGGTCACGCTCAACAAGCTCGGCAAGCTGGGCGACCAGCTGGCGCACGCGATGGGCGCACTGGGCGCCGGCAGCGCCAGCGACCTGCAGCCGGCCCACCTGCGTGCGCTCGACCAGGAGGCGGCCGCACTGACCGGCGTCCCGCTCGCCGGCTACGACGCCGCGCTGCCTATGTGGCGCCACTGACGGCCGTAAGCCGCGCACCGCCGTTGCACGGCCATTAGCATTAAACCGCACGACTGATGCCGGCTCCCTTGTCCACGCGCACACGAACGAGGCTGCCCGAATGGTTCCGCGTCGAGCTGCCGACAGGCGACGCGATACAGCGCTACCGCGCGACCACCGGCCAAATCGCCGACAACGCGCTGCACACCGTCTGCGAGGAGGCACACTGCCCCAACATCCACGAATGCTGGGGGCGCGGCACCGCCACCTTCATGGTCGCCGGCAGGGAGTGCACTCGAGGATGCCGTTTCTGTGCGGTTGAGACACTCCGCGCACCAGAAGCACCCGACGCGCATGAGCCACAGTATCTGGCGGACGCCATTGCCGCCATGGGGCTCAGCTACACAGTCATAACGGTCGTCAACCGTGACGACCTCCCCGACGGGGGAGCGAGCCACTACCGCGCCTGTCTCGACGCAGTTCACGCACTGGCGCCGCATGTTGGCCTCGAACTCCTCTGTAGCGATCTGGCGGGAAACGAAGCGGCGCTGGCAGAACTACTTGATGGCGCGCCACTGCAAGTGTTCGCGCATAACGTCGAGACTGTCGAGCGGCTGACGCCGGAGGTGCGTGACCCCCGCGCCAGCTTCGCGCAGTCGCTGCGCATCCTCGAGACGGCAAAGGAATTGCGCCCGGAGCTGGCGACCAAATCGAGCATCATGCTCGGACTGGGCGAGACCGAAGCGGAGCTTCTCTCGGCGTTCGGCGCACTGCGCGACGTCGGCGTGGAACTGCTGACGCTCGGCCAGTACCTCGCGCCGGGGCCGGGTTACCACCCCGTGCGCGAGTTTGTGACGCCCGAGCGGTTTGACGCGCTGGCGCGCACCGCCCGCGAGCTGGGCTTCCGCGCGATTGCGTCGGGGCCGCTGGTGCGCTCATCTTACCGCGCCGAATCGCTGCTGGCGGCGGGAGCCGGCGAGGGAGGGGGGCAACCCAGTGCTGCTGCTCAGGGAAACTCTCCAGCATCCAGAGGCAAAGTGTATTCAACGCCCCGTCGGTGACGCTGTCATGTCCGGAATCGCCGGTCCCTCGGAGCTTCCCGCCGAAGCGAGATTCCTGGTGGAGGTGAACGAGGTGACTTGCAAGGGGTGTGCCATCTGTGTCTCGGTCTGCCCGCGAGGCAACCTCCTGCTCGACAAAGAGCGCCTCACACCCGGTGGGCACAACCCCGTGGCCTACTCATGGGAGGGGCTTGAAGGAACCTGCACCGGTTGCGGATTATGCTACAGGGTCTGCCCCGACGCAGCCATCATCGCGGTCTGGGAGAGGGAGCTGGCGACATGACCGGGCTGGCTTTCATGAAAGGGAACGAAGCTATCGCCATCGGCGCCCTGAGGGCGGGGCTTAATGCCTACTTCGGCTATCCCATCACCCCGTCGACCGAAGTCGCCGAGACCATGGCGGCGGAGATTCACACCGGGCGCTGGCCCGACTACAAGGTCTACCTGCAGGCATCAAGCGAACTTGAGGCCATCAACATGGTGCTCGGATCTGCCAGTGCCGGGATGCGGGCGATGACCTTCACCGCCTCACCCGGATTCAGCCTCAAGCAGGAGGGCATCAGCTATGGCGTGGGTATGATGCTCCCTTTCGTCGTGGGCAACGTCAACCGCGGCGGCCCCGGACTTGGCAACCTGGGGGCTGAACAGAGTGACTACTGGCAGGTCACGCGGGGCGGAGGCCACGGTGGATACCGATTGCCAGTCTATGCCCCGGCAAGCGTGCAGGAGATTCTCTCCTTCCCTGGCGTAGCTTTCGACACAGCCTTCCGGTATCGCACGCCGGTCCTACTGGTCTTCGACGCCTTCACGGGCCAGTTCAAGGAAGATGTCCAGCCGGACCTTGACATTATCTCCCAGCTCAATAAGGGGTGTGGCACCCTGAACCCGGAGGAGGACCACTGGGAGTTCGACCTCCAGGCTACGGAGTGGGCTGTAGGGCATCGGGACCAGAGGAAGGATGGGGCGCGTCGGGTCATTAACAGCCTGTTCCTGGACGAGGATGTTTTCAACCGCCATTCTGCCACCCTCCATGACCGCTGGAAGCGTATCGAGAAGTGCGAGGCGCTCTGGGAGGAGGTCGAAGTGGAGGATGCCGAGGTCCTGATTGTCGCCTATGGCATCACTGCCCGCATCTCGCGGGCCGCCGTCACTAGAATGCGGGGTGAGGGTCTCCCTGTCGGGCTCCTCCGTCCGGCGACTATCTCCCCCTTCCCGGCCAAGGCCTTGGCGGACCTCGCCCCCGGGCTCACGGCCGCCGTCACGGTTGAGCTGAGCCACGGCCAGATGTTTCATGACGTTCAGTACGCCCTGCGCGCGAGCAACCCCGGTGTGAGGATGGAGGCTGTCAACCGTACGGGAGGAATCATGCCAACCCAGAACGAGATTATCGCCAGGGTGAAGGAGGTGCTCGCCTGAGCCAGGACCCTCACACTAATCGACTGGCGAGTGGCCTCTCGATGGCCGACTACGCCTATTCCGGCTTCACCCACGACCCTTCCGGTTCACTCCCGACCCCGGAGCCACCAGCCGGCTTCACAGCGAGGCACGGCCCGGACCAGGGCATCGTGCAGCCTTTCAAGACCCACTACTGCCCCGGTTGTGAACATGGGACGCTGACCCGCGCCATCGGTAACGAGATTGTCCGGCGGGGTGAACTGGACCGTTCTATCATGATAGTCAGTGTTGGTTGCAGCGTTCTCGCCTACGACTACCTCGACATCGACGCCATACAGGCTGCTCACGGCCGCAGCCCAGCGGTCGCCACCGGCATCAAGCGCCTGTTACCTGACCACACCATCTTCATGGTCCAGGGTGATGGGGACGCGGCTGCCATCGGGCTCTCCGAAACCCTCCAGGCAGCCCACCGCGGTGAGGCGATTACTATATTCATGGTCAACAACGGAATCTACGGGATGACAGGGGGCCAGATAGCACCAACCACCCCCATCGGGAGCAAGACCAGCACATCGCCGGAGGGGCGCACTATCGACCTGCACGGCCATCCTGTTGACACCTGCGCCCTCGTCAGCCAGACGCCAGGTGCAGCATACGTCCGGCGTGCCTCTATCACCATAGCCCCTCCGCGCAAGGAAGTCGACCAGGAGACTCCCCGGGGAGAGGCGCGGGGATTCATCGCCCGGCCGGCAATCAAGGCGGAGAAGGCGGTACGGGAAGCGTTCGAGGTGCAGGAGCGGGGGGGCTTCGCCTTCGTCGAGTTCATCTCAACCTGCAATATCAACTGGGGAATGAAGGTGCTGGAGAGCAAGGTCCACGCCCACGAAGTCATGCTCCCGGCCTTCCCGGTAGGGCTCTTCGTCGACCGCCTGGGGGTCTCCGGGAAGACGGTTGACCCGCGTCCCGCGACCCACCCCCGTGAGGAGGGCTGAGGGTGGGCCACTTCGAGATGTTTATTGCTGGCCATGGCGGGCAGGGGGTCCTGGAACTTGGCAACCTCTGCGCATACCTCGCCCTACAACAGGGAAAGCGGGTGGCCTACACCCCGTCATACGGCCCCGAAACACGGGGAGGCAAGGTGCGCTGCTACGTCCTCACCGATGACCGCCCCCTCGACTCACCCATTGCCGAGGCAACCGACCTGCTGGTCGTCATGAACGAGCCGTCGATGGACTTCGAGGAAGTACTGGTGCCGGGCGGAATACTGCTCCGCAACTCCTCTCTGGCAGTCCGGGAGGCAACCCGGGATGATATCCGGATTGTGAACATCCCCCTCACCGACATCGCTGCGGACTTGAACGCCCCCGAGTATGCCAAGTTACGGGGAAACCTGCGTGATGCAACCGTCGTCCAGAACGCAGTGGCGTACGGGGCATTGCTAGTGCTCCGGGGGGAGAACCCGGGCAGCCCGGAAGTTGAGAAGGCCGTCAGGCAGGCTTTCAAGTCCAAGGCTGCCGCCATCCCCATCAATATGGAGGCCGTCCGGCTGGGGGCAGAGGCGGCCCGGAAAGCTCAGGGAGACTGATCTCCGAGAAAACCCTAAACCCACCCGGCACTGCAACCCCGACGCGCCAAACAAAACCCTCCGAGGCGACGGGCGGGATATTCAGTAAAATATCCAATAAAACTGATTGGGAATTATACCAAACAATATTTGATTCGGAATTATCTACAAAAGAGGAGATACAGAAGGACATGCTGGAATCTGGGCATGAACATTTTTGATGATAGTGATGCGGTATATCGCACGACGGATATTGGAGCGGATACTGCGCTTTACAGTCTAAACTCGAAAAATGGAAACGAGCGTTGTGGCGACGCCGTTCGGAAGAGTGATAGACATACTGTTTTATTGTATTATATAATGCAATCTATGCGATGGGATGAGTCGGAAGAAAAAGACGCTGCACGTGCCGGAACCGCCGGCGCGGCCGGGCGAGCAGCCCGACTTCAGCCAGCTCAAGCTTTCCAAGGCGGGCGAAGCGCCGAAGCCAGCGATCGACGGCGACGCGGCCGATATGCGCGAGCTGGCGTTCTCGCTGGTGCGCGTGCTCGACGACAAGCACCGCGCGGTCGGTGACTGGGACCCCGGGCTCGAGCCCGGGGTGCTCCGCACCGGGCTGCGACACATGCTGCTGCTGCGCATCTACGACGACCGCATGCAGACGCTCCAGCGCACCGGCAAGCTCTCGTTCTACATGAAATCCCTGGGCGAGGAGGCCGTGGCGATTGCGCAGGGGATGGCGCTGCGCAACGACGACATCCTGTTCCCGAGCTACCGCCAGCCGGGGCTGCAGCTGGTGCGCGGCCGCGACCTGGTCGACATGATGTGCCACTGCATCTCGAACCGGCGCGACAACACCAAAGGGCGGCAGATGCCGGTCCACTACTCCTGGCGCGAGGGGAATTTCGTCTCCATATCGAGTCCGGTGGGAACGCAATTCCCGCAGGCGGTCGGCGCCGCGATGGCATTTGCCTACCGCGGCGAAGATAGCGTCGCCATTTCGTGGCTGGGCGACGGCACCGCCGCCGAGGGTGATTTTCACTACGCCATCAACTTCGCCGCAGTCTACCGCGCGCCAGTAATCCTGAACGTGGTCAACAACCAGTGGGCCATCTCGACCCACATGAATATCTCGACCGGCGGCGCCACCTTCGCGGCGCGCGGCATCGCGTATGACTTGCCATCCATAAGAGTGGACGGAAACGACTTCCTTGCGCTCTACGGCGTGACGCAATGGGCTGCCGAGCGCGCGCGGAACGGCGATGGCGCGACCTTCATCGAGGTCCTGACCTACCGCGGCGAGGCGCACTCGACCAGCGACGACCCGACGCGCTACCGGCCGAAAAATGAGTGGGAATCGTGGCCGCTGGGCGACCCCGTCGAGCGGCTGAAGGCCCACCTTGTGGCCATTGGCGAGTGGGACGATAAGCGCCATAAAGCGCTCGAAAAGGAGCTGGACGAACTGGTCGTCAAGTCCTACAAGAAGGCGGAAGAGTACGGCACGCTCGACGCGGGGCCCTGTCCGCCGGCGAGCACGCTTTTCGAAGATGTCTATAAAAAAGAACTGCCGCACCTGCGCAAGCAGCGGCAGCAGCTGGGGGTCTGAATGGCGCAGATGAATATGGTCCAGGCGGTTAACAGCGCACTCGACACGTTGCTCGAGCGCGATGAGAAAATCGTGATTTTCGGCGAGGACGTCGGCTACTTCGGCGGCGTCTTCCGCTGCACCGACGGCCTTCAGGCTAAGCACGGACTGCACCGCGTCTTCGACACCCCGCTCTCCGAGGGCGGCATCGCGTCCATCGCCATCGGCATGGGCATCAACGGGCTGCGCCCCGTCGCGGAAATCCAGTTTTCCGACTACATCTTCCCCGCCTTCGACCAGATTACCAACGAGCTGGCGAAGCTGCGCTACCGCTCGGGCGGCGAATACTGGGCGCCGGTCACCATCCGCACGCCGTGCGGGGGCGGCATCCGCGGCGGCCACTACCACTCGCAGAGCCCCGAGGTCTACTTCACCCATACACCGGGGCTGAAGGTGGTCGTCGTGTCGAATCCCTACGACGCCAAGGGACTACTGACGACAGCGGTCGAGGACGACGACCCGGTTATTTTCTTCGAGCCGAAGCGGCTCTACAACGGGCCGTTCGACGGCGACCACACTGCCGCCGCCAAGAAGTGGGACTCCCACCCGGAAGGCGAAGTCCCCGAGGAGCACTACCGCATCCCGCTAGGCGAGGCGAACGTCGTCGCCGAGGGCAGCGACGTGACGCTACTGGCGTGGGGCACAATGGTGCATGTCGCGCAGGCGGCCGCTGTACGCTCCCCGGCGAGCTGCGAGGTCATCGACCTGCGCTCGCTGCTGCCGCTCGACCTGGAGGCGATTGTCGGCAGCGTCCAGAAGACCGGCCGCTGCGTCATCGTCCACGAGGCGCCGCGGACGAGCGGCTACGGGGGCGAGCTGGCGGCGCTGCTGATGGAGGAGTGTTTCTGGCACCTTGAGGCGCCGGTAGAGCGCGTCACGGGGTGGGACACTCCTTTTCCCCACACGCTGGAATGGGAGTACTTCCCCAGCCAGGAGCGAGTGATGGAAGCGATTGCGCGGACGATGGAGAATAACTGAAATGGGTAAATACGTTTTCAAGCTGCCGGATGTCGGCGAAGGCATCGTCGAAGGCGAGATTGTCGACTGGAAAGTCAGGAAGGGCGAGACGGTCGCCGAGGACCAGCCGCTGGTGGATTTGATGACCGACAAGGCGACCGTCGCGATTCCGTCGCCCGTCAGCGGCAAGGTGCTCTCGACGACCGGCAAGCCGGGCGACATGGTCCCGGTCGGCGCCGAGCTGATTGTGTTCGACGTCGAGGGCAAGGGCGAGGAAGCCGAGCCGAAGCCTGAACCGGAGCCCGAGCCGGCCCCTGAACCCGCGCCAGCCGACACGCCGGCTCCCGTTCCGGCACCGGCAGCGCCCGCGGCCGCACCGACCGCGACGGGCAAGCGGCCGCTCGCGTCGCCCGCGGTGCGGCGGAGGGCGCGCGAGGCGGGCGTCGAGCTGGCGGGAGTGCCCGGCAGCGGGCCGGCGGGGCGAATCTCGCACAACGACCTGGACGCGTTCCTGCAATCGGGAGGTCGCCTGATGGGGGGCCAGCGCGGACAGAAGCGGACCGGCACGACCGAAATCCCGGTTATCGGGCTGCGGCGCAAGATTGCCGCCAAAATGGCCGCGTCGAAGTCGCGCATCCCGCACTTCAGCTATCTGGAAGAAGTGGACATTACTGAACTGGAGTCGCTGCGACAGCACCTCAACGCGAAGCGTAGTGGAGATATGCCCAAGCTGACCTACCTGCCGTTCCTGATGCAAGCACTGGTCAGGACACTGCAGCAACACCCAGAGTGCAATGCACTCTATGAAGAGGAACGAAATACTGTCGTCCAGCACGAGGCGGTACACGCCGGCATCGCGACGCAGACCGACGGCGGGCTGATGGTGCCGGTGGTGCGGCACGCCGAGGCACGCGACGTCTGGGACTGCGCCAATGAAATGCGGCGCGTCTCGCAGGCGGCGCGCGACAAGACTGCCACATCCGAGGAACTTTCGGGCTCGACGATTACGATTACCAGCCTGGGTGCACTTGGCGGGCTGGGTGCGACGCCAATTATCAACCACCCCGAGGTAGCGATTATCGGCGTCCACAAGGCCGAGGAGCGAGCGGTCGTGCGCGACGGCAACATCGTCGTGCGGCGCATGATGAATCTCTCGGGGTCGTTCGACCACCGCGTCGTCGACGGCTATGACGGCGCCCGGATGATGCAGACGCTGAAACAGATGCTGGAACATCCGGCGACCATTTTTATCTAATCATGGAACGCAAATGCAAGGTGCTGGTAGTCGGCGCCGGACCGGGAGGCTATGTCGCCGCCATCCGCGCCGGGCAGCTCGGGCTCGACACAATTGTTGTCGAGGGCGACCGCGCCGGCGGCACCTGCCTGATTCGCGGCTGCATCCCGTCGAAGGCGGTAATCCACGCTGCGAGCCGCTTCGAGGAGCTGGGCGCGCACGCCGGCGCGGGCGAGATGGGGATTTCGCTCCCCGACGGCCCGCTGCTGAACATGGGGCAGCTAGTGGCGTGGAAGGAATCGATAGTCGATAAGCTCAACAGCGGCGTCGAAGGACTGCTGAAGAAAGCGGGCGTCGAACTAGTGAGGGGATGGGCAACTTTCCGCGACGGAAAAACTTGTGATGTAGAAACGTCAGAAGGCAGCGTGGAAATAACAGCGGAGCATGTTATCCTGGCCACGGGCTCCCGGGCGACCGAGCTGCCCTTCATGCCGTTCGGCGGCAATATTATCTCTTCCACGGAGGCGCTCGAACTGGCGGAGCTGCCGCGCAAGCTGGTGATAATCGGCGCCGGCTACATCGGCCTTGAGCTGGGGATTGCATACCGCAAGCTCGGTTGCGAAGTCGAATTCATTGAGGCGCTGGACCGCATCCTGCCGCTCTACGACGCTGAACTGCTACGGCCGATTTCGATGTGGCTGCGCAAGCACAAGGTGCCGGTGCATCTCGGTGCGAAGGCGACGGCGGCAAAGACGCGCGGCAAGACGACGACGGTCGAATTCACCGACTCTGACGGGAAGCCGCAGAAGGCGAAGGGCGACCGCGTGCTGGTTACCGTCGGCCGCCGCCCCTGCACCGAAAGCTGGGGGCTGGAGGAGATGGCGGTCGATATGGACGGCCCGTTCGTCAAGGTTGACAAGCAGTGCCGCACGTCGATGCGCAACGTCTGGGCCATCGGCGACCTTGTCGGTGAGCCGATGCTGGCGCACAAGGCGTCGGCGCAGGGCGAAATGGTCGCTGAAATCATCGCTGGCCACCGTCGCGAATTCGACCCGGTCGCTATCCCGGCAGTCTGCTTCACCGAACCCGAAATCGTCGGCGTCGGGCTGACGCCCGCCGAGGCGGAGGAGGCCGGCATCGCCACGACCGTCGGCAAGTTCCCCTTCGGCGCCAGCGGACGCGCACTGGCAATGCAGGCGGGCGCTGACGGCGGCTTCGTGCGCATCACCGCCCGGCGCGACGACAACGTTATCGTCGGAATCCACGCTGTCGGCGCACACGTTGCGGAGCTGAGCGGGGAATTTGCGCACGCGCTCGAGATGGGTGCGCGGCTGGAGGACATTGCCGGGACCATCCACGTCCACCCCACGCTGACCGAGGCGTTCGCCGAGGCGGCGCTGGCGGGGCTGGGGCACGCAATCCACATCGCCAAATGAGTGAGGTCGCCGCGCTGGAAACGCGGGCGCGGCTGGCGCCCGTGACGCTGCTGCGCGCTGGCCAGCGCAGCCACGCTACGGTCGACACGGCGATGCAGAAGTTGCAGGCGCAACGCATTGCGAGGGAGATACCGGACACGCTGATATTCGTCGAGCACCCCGAGGTCATCACCGTCGGGCGGCGTGCGAAGGTGGACGGCATCGCGGCGCCGGACGGCTACGCGTCGCGCGAGGTGGACCGCGGCGGCGGCATCACCTGGCACGGGCCGGGACAACTGGTGGGATATCCGGTCTTCCGCTGGCGCGAGGAGTCGATTCGCACGGTAATCACGCTCATCGAGGAATGGATTCTGCGGGCACTTGCGACATTTGGCATTGCCGCCGGGCGCAATCCAGCCATGATGGGAGTCTGGCTCGACGGCTTCAAGGTCGCCAGCATCGGACTACAGTTCAGCCAGTGGGTCTCGCGCCACGGTTTTGATATCAACCTTGCCACGCCGGGCGACCGGTTGCAAGCGGTCGCCGGCTGCGGCCTGCCGGTGGGCCGGCACACTTCGCTGGCAGCGCTCGGCCACGACATCCCGCTGGCCGCGATGGAGGCGGCGCTGCTGGCGCAGATGCCTGCGGTACTGGGGCGCGAACTGGCGGGGGAGCGCGGCTGGGATTTCTAACGATCTATATTTAAACTGTGAACGGTTCCGTATCGGCTTCTACCAGCCGCGACTGGTGGCCTTCGAGAAAGCCGCCCAGCAGGTCACCCGCGAGCGTCTTGCACTCGCCGCAGAACCAGCTGCCGTCGGCGCAGCCGTCGTGGATCTCCTTCAGTTTCGCGTCATCATCCATCAGATGGTAAGCATATAGCTCGAATACCGGGCATTCTAGCGGGCGGCCGCCCGTTTTCCGATGCTCTTCGACCGTCGCGCCGCCGGTGGTCTGCGCCCGCTTCACCTTGCGTTGCGCGTTGCCGGGCGAGTCAGCGAGGAAGATAGCGCTGTCCGGCTCGGACGACGCCATCTTGCCGCCGGTGAGGCCGAGCATCAGCCGGTGGTAGGTGCTCGAGGGTGCCATGAACCCGAAACCGCCGTGCGAGGCGTCGACGAACGCCAGCGCGGCGTCGATGTGCGCCACGTCGGCTTCGCCGGCATCGTCGAGGTAGAGCGCGCCGTAATCGACGTTCAGCTCCTGCTTTTTGAAGCCGATCCTGGCGCAGAGCTTGCCGGCGTCCTTCAGCAGCTTCGCGGTTTCGTCGTCGCCGGTCGCGAAGGCGCCGATGCGGCCGTCCTTCGCCTGCCGGCAGCGCACCTTGCGCACCGCCGCGGCGAGGTCGCGCGTTAGCCGCAGGTGTGGGTCCTGGTCGACCCCGACCGGCACCAGCGTCGGCCGCGGGCCGCCGAATTCCGGCAGTTGCGGATGGAGGATGTCGCCCGCCTGCACCAGCGGCGCGTTGGCGTGCGCGAGGCTGGTCGTGCCGCTGAAGCCGTAAAACGCTTCCAGTTTCGACCAGTTGACGCGGTGCGAAAGCTGGTGCGCCAGTCGCAGCACCTGCAACCGCTCCGACTGGTAGTAGAACTGGCACGGCTCGAGGCCGAGCGCGACGTAGTGGCGCAGGTATTCCGCGACGGCGTAGTCGCGACACGCGTCGAGCGGGATGTTGCGCGTCGCCGCCGCTTCGAGGTCGGCGACCGCGATGAAGATGTCGCTGCCGAGCCGCTGGTAGGCGATGACCTGGTCGAGCAGCATCTTGTGGCCGAGATGCATCTTCCCCGAAGGCATCAGCCCGGTCATCAGCGCCGTCGGTTTCCCGTCAGCCAGCGCGCGGCCGAATAGCTCCCAGCCGCGGTGCGCAAAGACGATACTGCGGCGGAAGAGCGGCCCTTCCGGCAGCCCCGTAGCGTCGGGCGCCAGCGTCCCGAGCCCGAACTGGTCGCGCAGCCGCGCGTAGTCCTTGATGCGGTCGCTGGCCCACGGGTCCAGTTCCATTGGCTGGCGACCGTGCTGGGGGTTAAAGGTAATGCGCAGCCGCGCATCCCCCGCCATGGAGTGGCCGCGTGCAATCCTGCATCTCGACATGGACGCCTTCTTCGTCAACGTTCACCTGCTCAACCATCCCGGCGACCGCGGCCTGCCGCTCGCCATCGGCGGCAAGCCGGGGACGCGAGGCGTCGTCGCGTCGGCCAGCTACGAGGCGCGGCAGCACGGCGTCCGCTCAGCGATGCCCGCCACGCAGGCGGCGCGCCGCTGCCCCGAACTGAAGTTCGCCGCGCCCGACTGGGAGCGCATCGAGGGCTGCTCGCGCGAGGTGATGCGGCGGCTGGCCGAGTTCGGCCCGCTCGAGCCGCTATCGGTCGACGAGGCGTTCGTCGACCTGGGTGAGGCCGCGGCGCCAGAAAAACTGGCGCCGCGGCTCCGTAAGTACGTTTCGAGCGAAACCAAGCTGCCGGCGTCGGTTGGGCTCGCGACATGCAAGCTGGTCGCCAAGGTCGCGAGCGACTTCGAAAAGCCCGAAGGCTGCACCATCGTGCCGCCCGGCGGCGAGGCGCAGTTTCTCGCGCCGCTCCCCGTCAGGCGACTTTACGGCGTCGGCCCGAAAACCGGCGCCGCGCTGGCCGAGCTGGGCATCGAGACCTGCGGGGAGCTGGCCGAAGCGGACGTGCAATCACTGCTCCCCGCCTTCGGCAGCTACGGCGCGGTGCTGCACGAACTGGCGCGCGGCAGCGACACGCGGCCGGTTGACCCCAGCCCGTGGGAGCGCAAGCAAATCTCGACCGAGCGCACCTTCGCGCAAGACGTCGAAGAGCGCGAGCCGCTGCTGGCGGCGCTCGCCACGCTCTGCGAGCAGGTCGCCGGCGAGCTCGCCAGCTCCGGGCGCACCGGGCGCACGGTGACGCTGAAGCTGCGCTGGGCCGACTTCACGACCATCACCCGCCAGCGCACGCTCCCCGGCGAAATCGCCGCCGCCAACGACATCCTGCGCGCCGCGACCGCGCTGCTCGACCGCAACTGGGCGGCGGAGCAGCCGGTGCGGCTGCTCGGCGTCGGCGTCAGCCGGCTCGGGACGCGCGCGCAGACGCGGCTGGGGGAGTTTTAGAAGTCAAACAAACTCTTCTGCGCCTTATCGGCCGCCACGTCGGGCTGCGCCGGCTCCGCCGCTTCGTCGTCGCTGCCGTCGGTGGCGGCCGCGGCCGTCCGCTTCGCCGCGGGCGGCCGCGTCCTGAGCGTGATGACTTCGCGCTCCTGCCGGAAGGGCTGCGACGCTTCCATTATGGCTTTCAGCTTACGGTCTTTGGGAGTCGTGCCGAGCAGCTGCGCCAGTTCGCCTTCGGTCAGCTCCAGCTTGCCGGCGATGCGCGCCGCTTTTTCGGCGTCGCCGTGGCAGCTCGCCGCCACGACGGCGAGCTGCTCCAGCTTCGCCTGCCGCTTGGACATGTGCGCCGCCGCGCCTATCTTGGCGGCGAGCGAGTCGCGTGCTGCCCGCCTGCCGCGCGAGGCGCCCATCTTGCGAATCCACGACGGGAACTGCAGCCGCGCGCCCGACGGGGGATGGCGGCGCGAGAGCGCGACGCCGCTGCTCAGCAGCTCGCTGGCGTAGCCCCACAGGCCGTAGTTCTGCTGGCGACGGGTGCGCGCCAGCAGCAGGTCGGCGTGCGCGACGCGGCGGTAGGCGCGCTCGAGGTCGTTCGGCTGGCGGTACATCAGCGGCAGGTTGTCGCTGACCCACGTCGCGACTTCGCCGGGCGGCTCATGCAGGTCGAAAATCGCCTTGCGGGGGCCGTCGTAGTCGTCGCCTTCGAAGATGGCGCGCAGCGTGTCGAACATCTCCGACTCGCGATCGCGGACGCCCAGCGCATCGACCTGCTCGTCGTCGACCGTCAGCCCGCCCTCGGCCAAAGATTGCAAGTCGTTGAGCGCGCCGCGAAGGTCGCCGCTCGCGTTGGCGGCGAGCCGCTGGACCACCGCCGGCTCGATTTCGATGTTTTCGGCGGCGGCGACTGCGTTCAGCACTTCGCGGATGGTTGCGGCGGAGAGCCGCTGGAACTTGATGGTCTGCGCCAGCCGCCGGAACGCGCCGCCGCTGCCCTTCGTCAGCGCGTAGAGGTCGTTGACCGTCAGGATGACCGGCTGCCGCGTCTCGCGCAGCGTGCGCATCACCGCCTTGCGGCCGCCGCGGTCACTGTAGTCCTTCACCTTGCCAGCCGACTGCTCCGGCCGCTCGTAGAGGTTATCGGCTTCGTCGAGCAGAATCAGCTTGGTACGCGGCGCGGTGCCGTCGGTGGCGAAGCCCGCGAAGAGCCCCGCCCTGAGGGCGATGCCTTCGATGACCGACCCCGACCGCGCGTCGGAGGCGTTCAGCTCAACCACTTCCCACCCCATTTCACCCGCTAACGCCAGCGCGGCCGAGGTCTTGCCGCAACCGGCCGGCCCCGCCAGGATGACGCCACGCTGGTCGGGGATGCCGCGCGCCCACGCCGAACCCCACGCGCGCAGCTGCGCCACCGCGTGCGGGTTGCCCTTGACGTCGGCCAGGGTGGCGGGGCGGTACTTCTCACTCCAGGGCAGGTTGCTCATCGGCCCAATTGCGTGAAAAAGTGCGCTTTCTGGCGCACCAGAATCGAGCTGGCGTTGCGCGATATGGTCCAGCTCCAGGTCATAATCGCCGCTGCGCAGGTGAGCATCGTGAAGGTGAAGCTGGTGCGGAACTCCTTGACCGCGTCAAGGTTCTCCTGCGAGAGCTGGAAGACCGAGATGTCCCACGCCGGCGAGTGCGCCATCCAGACCAGGTAACCGGCGGCGAACGCCCCCGCCAGCGCCGGCACCCACAGCAGCCGGCCGGTGCGCAGCTGCAGCTGCCGCACTGGCGCCAGCAGTACTAGCGCCAGCCCGATGCCGACCAGCGTGAAAAACCAGGTCATGAACCGCTCCTGATAGAAATTGATGGCCGTCACGGGAGCGTCAATTGCCAGCCCCAGCGGGGCGAAGGCGACCGTAATCGCAGCCATGAATGCCAGCCGCGAAGCGGTCAGCATCGTCAGCGGCAGCCCCTGCTCGACTTCCAGCTGGCCGAAGGCGCGGCGAATCAGCCGGATTAGCAGGAACATGCTCAACGCGAGCGGCGCGAAGACTATCATCACGAACACCATCGCACCGGTAATCTGCCCCACAATACCCTCTGAATCCATCCCGGTCTGGCGCATAATCGCCTCCGATTCCTGTAGCACGATGGTCCCGGCGGCGACGTAGGTTGCGGCGACCAGCAGCCCGGTGAAGAAGATGCGGCGACCGAAGGCGCGATAGGTGAATGCGTCGGGCTGGTCCTCGATGAGCCGTACCATCACGACCGGAACGCTGCGCCCCCTTTAGAGCGTTGTCTGCTCCGGCTCGCGCCGCCCCGCCAGCTGCTCCGCCAGCCGCGGGCCGATGCCGGGCACCCGCGCCAGCTCCGCCTCGGTGGCGGTGGCGAACGCGTCGGGCGCCGCGAAGCCGTGGTTGAAGAGCGCCCGCGCCCGGATACGGCCGACGCCGGGGAGCGCGAGCAGCGGCAGCAGCTCGCGCCGCACCCCGTGGCTAATGCGCGTGCGCAGCTGCTCCAGCTCCGCGACCGCCTCCGGCGCGAGCAGTCGCGCCAGCTCGCAGGCAGCGTAGAGCAGCCATTCGGCGACGTCCACCTTGGCGCGGATGTCGCCCGGCGTGGTCGAGTAGCGCTTGAGTAGCTGCTCCTCGGGCATCTCCTCGCTCCAGTCCTGTAGCAGCAGCGCGGTCTTCAGGTCCCACAGGTAGAACTCCACTTCGACCCGGTCCTCGGGCGTCGGGAGCATCAGTTCGCCTTCGGCATTCATCATCCGCACAAGGTAGGTCTCCAGCTCCTGCTTGCGTACGTAGAGCGAGTGGATGTCGGGCGTCCGCGCCACCATGTGCAGTAGGCCGAGCGGGTTGGGCGGGACGCCCGATTCGAGCGCACGGCGCATCGTAACGCCCGTAAGTGGGTCGACGTAGAGCTGCGCGACGCGGCGGCCGAAATCGGTCGCCGCGAATCCCTCGCGCTGCGTCTCGCTGGCGGGGGCGAACTCGCCCGGCTCGGCGCCGGTCATCGTTATGAGCCCCTCCTCGCGCAGGAACTCCAGCACGCGGTTGAGCCGGTGCTGCGTGCGCCACAGCTCGCCCTGCGCGCCGAAGAGCGTGCGGTCGAGAAAGCTGTGCAGCGCCTCGCGGTCGCTCGCCGCGCCGGCCGCAATCAGCGCCAGCAGGTGGGTGCGCAGCGCCGGCTCGGCGCCCAGCCGCGAAACCACCGGCTCCGGCTCGCCGCGGAAGTAGGCGCTCTCAGCCTCCTCGGCCTGCGCGACGTCCTTCGCCATCAGCACGCCTTCGCCTTCGGCATCGTAGCCCGGCCGCCCCGCCCGGCCGAGCATCTGCAATACCTCGAGTACGGGCAAGGGCTGGTTGGACTGGAATGAAGCTTCCCAGCGCTTCAGGTCACGCACGATAACGCGCCGCGCCGGCAGGTTGACGCCGGCGGCGAGCGTCGGCGTCGCGACCAGCGCCTTCAGCCGCCGCGCCCGGAACTGCGCCTCGATGAGCTGGCGGTGCCGGTTCGTCAGCCCGGCGTGGTGGAACGCGACGCCGCGACGCAACAGCTGCGCCAGCCCGCGGTCGAAGCTGGTCGCCTCGTCGGCGCCCGTCTCCAGCGCGTCAGCCACTTCCGCCAGCGCCTCGCGCTCGTCGGGCGTGAGCGCCGGCTCAATGATCGGCGCCAGCCGCTTCGCCTGCGCTTCGGCCCCGCGTCGCGTCGAGACGAAGACCAGCGACTGGTCGGGCAGCCGCTGCTGCACTAACCCCTCGGCGCCGGCGCGCGGCAGCACCTGCCGCGCGCCCGCTTCCCACTCGAGCCGCGTGTCGGTGCAGATGCCGCGCGCCAGCGGCACCGGCCGAAAATCGCTGCTCACGAGCGTCGCACCGAGCCAGTCGGCAATCTCGGCCGCGTTGGAAACCGTCGCCGAGAGCGCCACCAGCTGCAGGTCGGGCACCAGTTCGCGGAAGCGCGTCAGCGTCACCTCGAGCGTCGGCCCGCGCCGCGAGTCGTTGAGCAGGTGCACCTCGTCGGCGACAAGGCAGCCCACCTGCGGCAGCCACTCGGGCGAGTGGCGCAGCAGCGAGTCGGCGCGCTCGCTGGTCGCGACGATGATATCGCAGTCGCCCAGCCCGCGCGTGCGGTCGTAGTCGCCGACGCTGACCCCGACGCGCGCCTCTGGCAGCACCGCTGCGGTGAGCGCGCGCAGCTCTTCGACCTTCTCCCACGCCAGCGCGCGCAGCGGGACGAGGTACATGCCGCGGCGGCCTGCCGCCGCGGCGCGCAGCAGCGCGAGGTAGGCGACCAGCGTCTTGCCGGCGGCGGTCGGCACCGCCAGCAGCAGCGACTCACCGCGCTCGACCAGCGGTATTGCCTCCGCCTGCGGCGGGTAAAGCTCAGCGATACCGAAGTGCTCCAGAATAGCGGGCAGCACCCTACCAGCTCTCTTCGTCAATCAGTCCGAATTCGGGGCGCGATTGCAGCGCCAGATAGAGCGCAATCGCGCCGAAGAGCGTCGAGAGCATGAACGGCCCCATACCGACGATGGCGGCCGCGCAGCCCACCAGCACCAGCGTGTAGTTCTGCCGCAGCAGCACCAGCACTCCGCCGGCGGTCGCCAGCACGGTGCAGAAGAGCTCCCAGACAATCGCGGCGCGCAGGACCGAACGGACGAAATCCTCGTCGTATTCTTCCGATGAGCCCATGCCGGAATCGGTCATGATTTCGTTCATTTTCACGGTCGCGCCCTCAACCTTGCCGGGGTCGCCCAGCGTCCCGTTCAGCAGGATTACGTTGGTGAGCAGTCCCAGTGCCGCCAGTAGCAACATCAGCCCCGCAATCTGTGGCCGGCTGGTCGAAGGGTAGAGCGCGACATAGTCGCCCGCCGCCGCTCCGTCACCCCAGTCCAGCTCCTCCGAAACCGTGCCGCCGCCACCGGCCGGTTCCCACAGGAAGCGGTGGCCGCAATCGCCGCAGCCGACGTACTCGGAATGCCCCTCTGAAGCAATTTCCGCCTCGGTCGTTGCACCGCACTCGGGGCAGGTTACGCTCGCCTCCATCACCGGGCCAGCCGGCAGCGGCTAATTACTTTCGCTCCGCGAGCCGCCGCTGCAATCCCTTCAGCGTGCCGCTCGTCGCCAGCGTCTCACCAGCGAAGCCGTCGCCGAGGTCGCCGTTGAGCGCCTCCCGGGCAGCGGCCGCGCCGGTGTGCGGCACGCGCACCACCGCCTCGCCCTCCGTACAGCGAATCACGCGGAACTCCGCCAGGCGACCCGCCAGCAGCCGCTCCAGCCGACGGCGGCTCACCGCCGGGGTAACGCGCAGCTGGAGGTAGCGGCGACGGCCCCGCTTTGCCTTGACGACCACGACCGGGGAAACGCAACCCACAAATAGGTTGCACCTGCGGTGCGCGCCGCGGGCCCGTGGTCTAGCTGGCTATGACGTCGCCTTCACACGGCGAAGGTCCGGAGTTCGAACCTCCGCGGGCCCACCATCGGCTTCTTATCGCACCATTTCTGCCACTGGACACGTGTCCCTCGCCGAGAAGATAGCCGACATCGAGGCTGAAATCGCCAGCACCAAGTACAACAAGGCGACGCAACACCACATCGGTAAGCTGAAGGCGAAGATGGCGCAGCTGCGCGAGCAGGTCATCGCGGCATCGTCCGGCCCGAAGGGGAGCGGCTACAGCGTTCGCAAGGCGGGCGACGCAACAGTGGCGCTAGTGGGGCTGCCGAGCGTCGGCAAGTCGACGCTGCTCAACTCACTGACCGCCGCCGAGAGCGAGACTGCGGCGTACGCGTTCACGACGCTGGACGTGATTCCCGGCGTGCTCAAGCATCGCGACGCGATTATCCAGCTGCTTGACCTGCCGGGGCTGATTGAGGGCGCTGCGCGGGGCGCCGGGCGGGGGCGCGAGGTGCTCTCGGTCATCCGCGCAGCCGACCTGGTGCTGCACATTGTCGACGCCTGCGAGTCGGCGCCGCACGTCATCCTGAAAGAGCTGGAGGACGCCGGGCTGCGGCTTGACGGGCGGCCGCCGAATGGCTCGATAGCGCGGATGGGGCAGGGCGGTATCGAGGTCATTTCGACCGTCGAGCAGGAGCTTGAGGATGAGGCCATCAAGGTGGTTGCACGCGAATACGGGGTGGTCAACGCACAGATTGTACTGCGCGAATATATCGAGCTGGATGACCTGATTGACCTGCTCGCCGGCTCGCGCGTCTACGTCCCTTCGCTGACGGTCCTGACCAAGGTCGACCTCGCCAGTAAAAAGCAGCTGGCGCGGGCGCGCGAACTCTGCCCCGGCGCCATCGAGATTGCGCCGCCTACGGGGGAGGGGCTCGACGATTTGCGTGACGCGATTTATGCGCGGCTCGACTTTATCTCGGTCTTCATGAAACCGCAGGGGCAGGCGGCCGACATGGAGGAGCCGCTGGTGGTGCGGCGCGGGACGACCATAGCCGAAATCTGCCAGGCGCTGCACCGTGATTTCCGCCGCAAGTTTCGCTACGCGCTGGTCACCGGGCCGTCAGCCAAGTTTCCCGGACAGACTGTCGGCCTCGGGCATCGTGTCGCTGATGGCGACGTGGTGAGCATAATCACTCACCGCTAGGCTTTCTGTAGCCGCTTGAGGAGCTCGGCCTTCTTGCCCGAGACCGGCAGTCCCTGCTTCTTCAGCTCCGCCTTGAGCTGGGCGCCGGTCATCGCGCCATAATCAGGTTTCGCCGCTTTTTTCTTCGCGGCTGCCTTCTTCTTCGGCGCTGCTTTCTTCGCCGCCGGCTTTGCGTCGCCGGAATCGCCGCGCTGGAAGAGGCCGGCGACCTTTGAGGCGCCGCTGCCGATGGCGGCACCCGTTGCGCGTGCGCCACTGCCGATGGCGCTGCCGGTTGCGCGTGCACCGCTGCCGATTGCCGAGCTGGTCGCGCGAGCTCCGCGTCCGACGGCGGACGCGCCGCTGCCAATGGCGCCGCTGGTGCGCGAGCCGGCGCTGCGTGCGCCGCCCGCAATGCGCGAGCCGATGCCGGGCGACGCGTCGCCTGACGGGGCATCTTCAGCGGCTGGCGCTTCCGCGGCAGCCGGTTCTTCCTCCGGTTCAGTGGCTGGCTCGGGGTCCGCCGCTGCGCGCGGCTTGAAACTTATGCTGGAGCGTGACTTGAAGGTGATTTTCTTCCCCTCGGCGGCCGGCTCTTCCTTCTTCGCCGGTGCGTTACCCGCGACCGACTTGGGGAGCTTGTCGCCGAATCGCTCGTGGTAGCGCTCCTCTAGCGACGCCGAATCCTCCTCGAGCATGCTGTCGAGGCGGCGGTGAATATCCATCAGCGGCTTCTCGCTGCGTTTGTGCCAGTCGGCCGATTGCCCGGCTGGCGCCGCGGGCTGCGCGGCTGGCGCGAGTTCGACCGCCGGCTGGGCGGCCACGACTGCCGGCTGGATGTCCATGTCCATCTCGATGACCATGTCAGGCTGGATGTTGGTCGGCGGTGACGCCAGCTCGACGATGGGCTGCGCCTGCGCGACCGGAGCCGCGGCTGGCGCTACGGCTGCTGCAACCGGCTCGAGCACCGGCTTCTTCGCCTTCTTCTTCTTTTTTCGTCCGAACAGACCCATGTTACCAGTACCGTTTGATTATCGTCAGCAACCGCACCCCGAGGTTGGAGAGCGTAGGTGAGCGCTGGGCTCCACCGTTGGTACGGGAACGGCCCACGACCAGCTCTTCCTCGACGGAGGTCTCTGACGGCACTCGGCCGCAGAACCCCGCCAATTAAAGGCTTTCACCTTTCTGGTCCCAGCTCAGCTTGCGCCGCACCAGCCGCCGCTGGTTGTAGGCCTTGATGATATCGCCCTTGGTAATCAGCCCCACCAGTTGTGTAGCATCGCGCGGGTCAACTACCGGCAGGTGGCTGATTTGCTTCTGCCCCAGCAGGTCCAGCGCACGCGTCAACGGGTCGTCGGGCGTCACAGTCAGCACTTCGCGGACGCAGTAGTCGCCGACTGTCAGGTGGCGGTCGCGGTTCACGACCGCGTTATGCAGGTCAGTCCAGGTGATGATGCCGACCAGCTTTCCCTGCTCCAGCACCGGGAACGACATGTGGCCCGTATCCTCGAGCTGGCTGATGGCCACCTCGAGTGGCGTGTCGGGCGCAAGCGTCATCACCTCCTCCGACATTGCCTCCCCGATGGTGAGCATGCGCATCAGGTCCTGCTCGGCACCCATGTCAATGTGGACGCCGCGCTGCGCCAGTTTGGCAGTGTAAATCGAGTGCTCCGAAATTACGTAGCAGACCGCGTCCGCCACGACGCACGCCAGCATCAGTGGCAGGATAATGTCGTAGACGCCAGTCATCTCGAACAGTAGCACGATAGCAGTCAGCGTCCCACGCGTCGCCGCGGCGGTGAAGGCGGCCATCCCCACCAGCGCATACGCGCCGGCCGGGGCGGTGAAGCCGAGCGGCGCGACCGCCAGCCCGAAAGTGGCACCAAGCGCGGCGCCGAGAAACAGCGAAGGCGTGAAGACGCCGCCGGAGCCGCCGCTGCCAATCGAGATGGAGGTGGCGATTAGCTTCAGGATAAAGAGGGTCGCCAGCAGCAGCGCCATGTTGTCAATTGTGAGCAAGCCGTCGGGGCCGCGCAGTCGGGAGGTGTCGGCGGTCCCCTGCAACATCCCGTGGGTGATGTCGAAACCGTTGCCGAGGATTTCGGGGAAAGCCAGCGCAATGGCGCCCACCGCCAGGCCACCCAGTGCGGTCTGCGCCGGCAGTGGCAGCTGGTGCAGGGCCGTCATCATGCGGTCGAAGGCGAAGAGCAGCTTGATGAAGCCGGCTGCCGCCAGCCCTGCCAACAGCCCCAGCACGAGGTAGAGCAGGTACTCGAGCTGCGAATTCAGGCTATATAGTGGCAAGCTGTCGAACGCCGCAATATCGCCCTTGATGGTGCGCGCGAACGCCGTAGCAATGACGGTCGCCACTACCAGCGGAATGAATGAGCGAGTGCGGAACTCGGTCACGATTAGTTCGATAGCGAAGATGACTCCAGCGAGCGGCGCGTTGAACGCTGTCGTGAGCGCTGCTGCTGCCCCGCAGCCGACCATGGTGCGCGTCTCCTCGACGCTCAGCCCCATGCGCTGCCCCACCTCGGAGCCGAAGGTCGAGGCCATCAGGATTAGCGGGCCGATGCGCCCCAGCGAGAAGCCGGTGCCGATGCAGATGGCTGCTGCGGCGCCCTTGGCAAGCGCGACATGGGTGCCGAGCCGGGCGCGGTTCACCGCCACTGCTTCCATCACCACCGGCACCCCGTGACCGCGCACCTCGCGGGCGTAGTACTTGATAATCAGCCCCGTCGCCAGCCCGCCGGCCGCCGGCACCAGCAGTATCCAGACGCCATAATTATGCTCGAGAAACCCACCGTCGCGGTAGAATAGCCACTGGACGCCGTCAATTGCCTGCAGGAAAAGCCACGCCAGGCACGCTACCGCGGCGCCCGTGAGCGCCGCCAGCATGTTGAGCCGCAGCATCGGCGAAGTGGCCATCCGTTGCAGCCTCGCGGGAGGCAGCGAGAGATTCACGCCGTCAGCACCTCCACGCCACCACTGGTCAGGAGCAGCGTGTGCTCCGCCTGCGCCACCATCCCGTGGCCCAGTTCGTCAAGCACTGGGTAGAAGCCCACCGCGCCGCTGCGCAGCAGCCTCTGGAGCGGCTTGCGCGGCTCGTCGCTGAACGCGTGCAGCCAGCGTTCGGCGAAGGGGAGCCCGTGAAATTCGCCGCGAACCTGCTCGAGCAGTTCTGCCGCCGCACTGTCGCGCACGCGACGGGGGCTGCCTAGATGGTATATATTGGAATTGCGCTTGCCGCCGACGCGACCGGCACCGTTGGTCGCGAACGGCTCGACCGCAATCACGTCGTCCTTGCGCAGCGCGGTCCCGCGGTGGCCGCCGACGCTTGGAATCGAGAGCCCGCTGTGCAGGTCGTAACGCTTGATGCCGTGGCCGGTCAGGTTGGCGACCGGCCGCAGCCCGCTCGCCTCGATGGTCTCCTGCACGGCGCTGCCGAGCAATCCCGTGGAAACTCCGGGCGCCGCCAGCTCAATCACCTGCTCCAGCCCTTTCAGCGCTGCCGCGCGCAGTTCGTCGTGCCGCGAGCCGTCGATTTCGACGGTGAGCGCGTTGTCACCGATGTAGCCGTCAATCTCGACCCCGACATCAAGCTTCACCAGTTCGCCCGCCTTGAAGCAGCGGGCGGTGCGCGACGACGGTGTCCAGTGCGCCGCCTCCTCGTCGGTGGCGATGTTGACCGGAAACGCCAGCCCGCCATCATTGCGGCGCACGTAATCCTCAATCCGGGTGACCGCCGCCAGCACGTCCGCCCCGTCGACGATGAGCTTGCGCCCATATTGCAACGCGTCGCGCGCCAGCTCGCCGGCGTGGCGCCATTTTACCAGCTCGTCAGCCTCCAAGCGACGCCTCCAGTTCCGCTTCGGAAATCGCACCGGCGCGCAGCACTTCACAGCCGTCGGCAGTTACGCGCACGACCGTCGACGGTTCGCCTTGCGGGGATGCGCCGTCGAGATAGCGCGCGGCGTCGCCCAGCGCCGCGCGCGCCCCTGCCAGCGTTGCCGCGGGCGATTCGCCGTGGCGGTTGGCGCTGGTCGTCACGAGCGGCAACCTGCGCGCCAGCGCCAGCGCGACGGAGTGGTCGGGAACGCGCAGGCCGACAGTGCCGTCGCGGCCGACGCCGGCCGGCAGCGCACACACTGCGGGCAGCACCAGCGTCAGCGGCCCCGGCAGCCAGCGCACGGCGAGCGCCTCCGCGGTGGGCGACCGCTCGCCGAGCGCCCAGAGCTCGTCGCAGGAACCGACCATCACGCTCAGCCCATCCGAAGAGCGGGCTTTAAGGCGCAGCAGTCGCGCGACTGCTACGCCGTCAAGCGCAGCGCAGCCGAGCCCCCACAGCGTGTCGGTCGGGTAGACCAGCAGCCCCCCGCTCCGCAAGTGCGCCCGCGCCGCGTCGATTTCCACGCTGGGGCAGCAGCGGCCGCCAAAACCGTTTGCGGTTCAGCGCTGTTTGAGCGGGACGTAAGTGCGGTCGGCCTTGCCGACGTAGCGCGCGCGGGGGCGAATCAGCCGGTTGTCGCCATACTGCTCGAGCACGTGCGCGGTCCAGCCAGCTACACGCGACATCGCGAAGAGCGGCGTGAACAGGTCCGTAGGAATGTCGAGCCCGTAGAGCAGTGTCGCTGAGTAGAAGTCGACATTGGTGATGAGCGGCTTCGCCGCCTTGACCGCCTTCTCGATGGCGACGCTGGTGTCGAAGAGCGTCGTGTCGCCCCGCTCTTCCCACAGCGCGTGCGACGACGCCTTCAGGTGCGGCGCGCGCGGGTCATCAACCTTGTAGACGCGGTGGCCGAAGCCCATGATGCGCTGCTTCGCCGCAATCTTCTCCACCACCCATTCGGCGGCGGCGTCGGGCGAGCCGATTTTGATTATCATCTCCATCGCCTTCTCGTTGGCGCCGCCATGCAGTGGGCCGCTGAGCGTCCCGACCGAGGAGGTAATCGCCGAGTGGAGGTTCGCCAGCGTGCCGGCAGTGACGCGCCCGGAGAAGGTGGAGGCGTTGAAGCCGTGGTCGGCGAGCAGGATGAGGTAGAGATCGAGCGCCTTAGCCTGTGTTTCGGTCGGTTCGCTGCCGAGCAGCATGTGCAGGAAATCGGCCGCGTGCCCCCGTTCGGGGTCGGCCTCGATTGGCGCCAGCCCTTCGCGCAGGCGGTGAATCATCGCCACCGCGGCCGCAATCTGCCCCACCAGCCGCAGCGCCTTGGGCGGCAGCTCCTTCAGCTTCACGTTTGACTCGTAGTGGCCCAGCGCCGAGACGACGGTGCGCAGCGTGCTCATCGGCGATGTGCGCCCGGCGAGCTGCTCGATAACCTGCTTCACCTCGGGAGGCAGCACACGGGCGGCGCCGATGCGTGCACGCATGTCAGCCAGTCGCTCCGCCGAAGGGAGCCCGCGGTCATAGAGCAGGCAGACCACCTCCTCGAAACTGGAACTGGTGGCGAGGTCGTCGATGCCGTAGCCGCAGTATTTCAGGAGGCCCTTTTCGCCGTCGATAAAACTGAGCGTCGTGTCGGCGGCGACGATTCCCGACAGACCTTTGGTCGGCTCGGGGAGGGCAGTGCTAGCTTCGCTGCGGGAGGCCACGGCCGGCGTACGGCAGTGCAATATTTAGTGTTTGCCGAATTCAGGCAGGAGGCTCATAACGCGTCACCCGCACGCCGAGATCGCCCCGGATAGCGGGGCGCTCCATGACTTCGGCGAGTTTGGCGTCGAACGCCGCCTCCAGGTCCACGTCCATCGCGATGGCGTGGCCGAACGTCAGGATAAGCAGGTCGGCCAACTCCTCCGCGCGGTCCGCCTGTGGCTTGCCCTTGGTGATGCACTCGGCCAGCTCGCCCACCTCTTCCATCGTCAGCAGCAGCCGGTACGCCATGTCGTGGCCGTTGTTCCCGGCAAAATCGTGCTTCTCGTGGAAGGCGCGCACGCGATCGAGCATCTGCGCAAAGCTTTGCGACATGGCTCCCGAGCCGCGGTGCGGTTTAGGCGTTGCCGGCGCAGTCAGAGCCAGCGGCGCACACACTGCCGGTAGCGCTCGTAGGCGTCGCCGAAGAGCGCGACCAGCAGCTCCTCCTCGCGCCGGATGGTGAAGCGGTCGAGGATTGTCACCAGCGCCGCGCCCGTCGCGAGGAACCAGCCGCTGTCGCGACGACCAGCTGGAGGGTGTCCCTGCGGAAATCGACGCTGATTCCGGCTCGCCGGAAAGTGAGCACGGCCCACATGGCCAGCAGCACGCTGCCCCCGACGATAAGCGCGCCAGCGGCGAAACCGGCCAGCCCCAGCCCGAGCGGCGCCGGCTGGTAGTGCTCCAGCGCGAAGCCGGCGGCCAGCGCTGACAACGCCACGACGGGCGGCGGGAACGGTCGCCCCGCGGGGTAGGGGTCCTGCATAGCGACCCAGCAGCGGCCGCGCCTAGTCCTTTTCGGCCACGCGGGCGGCGAGCGAGGCGCACGCCAGGAAGTCCTCGGCCGCCTCGCGCAGGCTCCCGACGCTGGCGGCGACGATGCGCACCGCAAGCGTCGCGCCGTCGCGTTCGAGCGTCACCCAGCCCGCGTTGTCGGGACCGGTCGCGGCAGCGACCGCCGCGGCGACCGCCGCGGAGGAGAAGCGCAGCGTCAGCCTCAGCCGCTGCTGCTGCGCGCCACGAATCGCCTTCTGCGCGCCGCTGCCGTATTGCGCTGCCTTCTTCGGCCGCTGCGCGACTGGCGCCGGCAATCCCAGCGTTGTGGCGGCCGCGCGCAACGGCGCCTTGCCGGGCGCGGCGATGCGCTCCGCCTGCGGGAACGCTTCAGCGGCGGCGATGACGCGCGCGTCGAGATACGGGCACGCCACCTCGCGGTCGAAGTGGCGCGTGATGATTTCTTCGCGCTGCGTCAGCCGCGCCTGCAAGTCTGCCACCTCCACGGCGAGGTCGGGGGTCGCGCCGGGGCGCCGGAAGCGGTCGTAGCCGCCAAAAAGTTCGTCGGCGCCCTGACCGCAGAGCAGACACGGGTGGGTCGCCTCGCGGGCGACCAGCCAGAAGGGGAGCAGGAACTCGACTTCCTGCTGCGAAAGCCTCAGCGTCGCGGCCAGTTCCTGGCTAGCGGCGACCATTTGCGTGGGAGAAATCTCAAGGCGACGAATATTTAAATTAAGCAGCGCTGCCGATTCCTCCGCCGCGGCGAGGTCGTGCGCGCCCGGCGTGCCAACCACCAGCAGCTCCACTTCGGCATGGCGCGACGCCAGCATTGCGACCAGCGAGGAGTCGACGCCACCCGAAAACGCGACCGTCGCGGGGCCGCTCGTTGCGGAAGCGACCGCCTGCTCAATGGCGCTGGCCAGCTGTGCGATTCGCGTGTCACCAGCATTACCACCCACTTTACCCAATCAGTGACGCCGCATGCAGGAACTTGTTGAGCGCCTTCAGTGCGCTGCGGGCACGAGTTTCGCTGCTGACGTCGGTTACAACCACGATGCCGGAGCGGAAGAGGATGAAACTGGCGGAAGGTTCGTCGAGCCGCATCACCACCCCCGTGAAGCGGGCCGGGTCGTAGTCGGCAGCGGGGACAGCCGCCGCGATTGCGGCCAGGTCGAGCGTCGTACCCAAGTCGGCGCGCGTCACCATATTCTCCAGCTTGACGCCCTTGCGCAGGCTCACCTTGGGGTCAAGCGCCTTGATGGCCTTGCGGAGCTGCGTGACCGCCTCGCGGCCGGCAGTCAGGTCCTCGACGCCCGTGACGTAGAGCTTGCCGCTGCCGAACACCAGTCCGGTACGCCCGCCAGCGCCGTCGCCGTCAAGGTCAACAATCACGGAAGGAGTCAGCCCGCGGGTATACTGGGCGTGCTCCAGCTCGCTCCCGAGCCGCACCAGTTCAACCTCCTTGCCGAGGCTCGAGGAGGCGATAACGTTCTCGACTTGCAGCGCAGCCATCGGCCGGCGAGTCCTGCTCCCACTTTAAGAGATTGGCGTTACGGGAATTCATCGAAGGGATATGGCTCCGACTCGCGCCTTCCGAGCAGGATTTGCAGCTCCGGCACCGTCAGTAGTGGGATGCTCCACGTCGGGCCATCCTCGATGGCGACCCGCGGGCAGGCGGTAATCACCGCCGCGCCGATGCCAAGCCCCGCGAGCTGGCCTTCGGACTGGTGGATGCCGCCGATGAGCAGCGCTTCGTGGCCCGCGTCGCGCAGCTCCCCCGCCAGGCGCTCCGCCAGCGCCAGCCGCTCCTGGCCGATTTGCGTCGAGAACATCACCGCCCAGCGCTGCGCCCGCCCACCCGCGACAATCGCCGCGTAGCGCTGCCGCAGGAAGCGATCGGCGTCCGCCGCCGTCACCGCACCGCTGTGCGGGTCAAGGCACACCACCGGCTTGCCGGTCGAGAGCGCGACGGTCAGCGGGTGGAAGATGCCGGTGCCAAGATAGAGATAGCCGGGAACGTCAAGCGTGCGCGCCGCCGCCGAGTTGCAGCCGAGCAGCTGCCCCGGCGCCGCTAGCCGCGGGCCGCCTTCGCCCACCTCGGGCGCGAAGCCCGCCGTGGCGAGCCGCTCCTGCAGCTCCCCGAGCAAGTGCAAGTGCTGCGCGGTCGTAACGACACCGATGGCCTCTGGCAGCAGCTCGTGCAGTCGGGCGATGGCCTTGCGGGGGAGCACGAGCGCGCCGATGTGCTGCACCGGGACGAAGTGCACCGGCACCGCATAGCAGTCGGCGTGATACGGCATCGGCAGGTGGCCGAGATGCACCAGCGCGTCGACGCCCACTTCCGAGAGCGGGCGGTCGGCCAGGTCGCAGGCGCCGAAGGTGGGGTCGCCCCACAACAGCACCTCTGCGCCGCTCAGCTGCGCCAGCCGCGCTACGATGTCAGGCGCGCGCGGGCGCAGCCCCTCGGGAACCTGCAGCCCGATGCGCTTCGCGCCGGAAAGATGCGGCGCCAGCGCGTCGATGCCGCTCTCCCAATCGAAGCGCGGTTCAGCCATCCGGGATTTCCTCCTCGATTACCAGCGCCCCCATGTAACCGCATTTCTGGCAGCGGTATTTACTGCCGGTGACCAGCCCCGCCTCGTAGTCAATATCGGTCGAGCCGCAGTCGGGGCAGCGCAGCACCCTCATTTTCCAGACTCCAGCCGCAGCAGCCCCAGCTCGAGCATCCGCTGCAGCCACTTCTGCACCCGTTCCGCGGCGGGGGCCGCCTCCTCGCCAAACTCCGCCTCGAGCGCCGCAACCAGACCGGCGACCGTGTGCGCGCCGTCGCACTTCAGCCACAGGAAGGTGGTGAAGCGGTCGAGCGGCCGCCGCAGCTCCCCCGGCCCGCCGATGCGGTCGCGCACCCACCCTTCGAGCCGCGAGAACTCCTTGGCGTGGGTGATGACTGCCAAGCCATCCTCCAGCTCCCAGCTCGCACTCTCCTCGTTGCGCAGCGGCCGCGCGTTCAGCACCGCCGCCGAAGGAACGGGACCGCTCACACCTTCTCCAGCGCCACCATCAGCATCATCGCCAGCGCGCAGCCGCCCGACGCGGCCGACCAGCGCAGCGTCCGCTCGCGGTCCCGCCAGGCGTGCCGCGCAACCCACGCAGTCCAGCCGGTCGCCAGCGTCGCCAGCAGCAGCACGCCGAACAGCAAGCGCCAAGGGTCCATGGCGCGCTACTAGAGCACGGTGAAAAACGGTAACGCCAGCTTCGCAAGCCGAATATTTCCTATTTTACTAAGCACAAGGTTACGGGCAAAAGTGGTAGCCCCGCCCGGATTTGAACCAGGGTCACGTGGTCCAGAGCCACGTATGATGGACCGCTACACTACGGGGCTACGGCCGCGGCACGGCTGCGCAGGGGATTTACCCTTTGCGCCGCTTCGCCTCGAGCGAGCCGACAGCCGAGACCTCGGGGTCGCTCTCCTCGCCGGGGTCGCCCAAGTCGACCACCACCGGCTCCGCCAGCAGCGGCACCTCGTCGTCGGCCTCCGGAACCGCCTGCGGCTCGATGACCGGCGTTGCGACGGGAGGCTCGTCAACCATCTCGGCCTCGATGATTACTGGCTCGACGGGCGTCGGCGCCTCCGCGACCGGCTCGGCATCGGCAGGCGCAGCTACTACGGGCTCCGGTTCGGGTTCAGGTTCAACTTCCGCTGGCTCGGGCTCCGGCTCGGGCTCCGGCTCTGCTTCCGCTTCCTCTGTCACTGTCGGCGCGACCTCGGCGGGCTCTGCTTCCTCCGGCTCCTCCGCCGTCACCGGCGTCTCCGGCTCGGCAGCTTCCGCGTCGGCCTCTTCCCCGGGCAGCGTGACGAATGACGAGAGCAGCGTCCGCTGCGCCCCGTCGCTGAACTCCACCTCGAGCCGCCAGTGCTCGTCCTTGGGCCGGCTCTCCTGCACGACGCCAGTCCCGAAGAACTCGTGATGCACCTCCACTCCCGGCTGGAATGGATTCTCGCCGGAAGCTGCCTCCGCGGACGCCTCGAGCTCGGGCGTTTCGGGCTCGGGCTCGGCCGCGAGCGGTTCCGCTTCGGCTTCAATCGGCTCGGCTACTTCAGTTTCGGCAGCTTCAACAGCATCGTCGGCGGCCTCGGCAGTATCAGTAGCCTCAACCTCGACTACCTCGGCAGCGGCGTCAGCGGCCGCTTCGGGCTCGGCCTCGCTCGCCTCAGGCTCCGGCTCCGGTTCCGCCTCAGTAACTTCGACGGCATCGTTGGCCGGCGCCTCCTCCACGACCGGCTCGGTTACGGCTTCAGCCTCCTCAGCTTCGGCCTCTGGTTCCGCATCAACTTCAATCGGTTCGGCCACGGCGGGCTCGGGTTCCGGCTCGGGCTCGGGCTCCGCGACCGCTTCGACGGCCACAGCCTCCACCGACTCGGCTTCGGCCGGTTCCGCTTCAGCCGCTTCCTCCTCAGCGACCTCTACTGCCTCCACTTCAACCGGCGCGACTTCCGCGTCTGGCTCCGCGACCGCTTCAACAGCCACTGCCTCCACCTCTACGGGCTCGGCAGCTTCCACTACGGGTTCGGCGGCCGGCGGAGATTCATCGCCGTCATCGCCAGCATCCTCGTCCTCACCGGCCACCGTATCGTCGCCTGACGGGGATTCGGGCGCGTCCTCCGGTTCCGGGCCAGCACCGACGCGACCCCAAGTCGAATCGTCGGCCGGTTCGAGCTCCTCAGCGTCGCTTTTGCCTTCGAGGAAATGGCTCAGGATGGTGCGGGGGCCAGTGTTGAAATCGATGTGCACCGACCACTGGTTCCCGGTCATGATGCACTCGCGCACCGTGCCGCCACCGTAGACGCCGTGGTTCACCACCTCACCGACGGCGAACGGCGCGTCCGAAGGGGCAGAGGGTAGCGCTTCGGACTCCGGCTCCGTCGGCAGCTCCTCCTCGGATTCGTCCTCGGCGTCGGCCTCCTCCGCAGGCGCGGGTTCGTCGGCCTCCTCCGCAGGCGCGGGTTCGTCGGCATCTTCCGCAGGCGCGGGTTCGTCGGCATCCTCCGCAGGCTCGCCAGTATCATCGACAGGCTCGTCACCGGTATCGTCATCCGGGGCATCCGCAGCGCCGCCCCAGAACTTCAGGCGGCTGCCCCACGTGCCCGCAGGCGGCGCGTCGGCAGAAGCCGCGTCGGTCTCGGCCGGCGCGGCTTCCGCAACTTCCTCGTCGGCTTCCGCCGCTTCGACTTCGACCGCTTCCGGGACCGCAGCATCTTCACCAGCTTCAGCATCGCCAGCTTCGCTTTCCTCGACGGGAGCTGCCGCGGCTGCGACCGCCTCGGTATCGTCGTCTTCAACCACTTCAACCGCCTCGGCTGCGACAGCTTCGACCTCAACCGGCTCGTCCTCCTCCGCGTCTCCAGCTTCCGCCGGCTCCGCCTCTTCCGCAGCGGGCTCTTCGGCAGCCGCAGGCTCTGTCGGCGAGACCGTATCAATATCGACTACCGCGATGGATGGCTCGGCAGCGGGCTCGGCCACGACCGGCTCTGCCGCGACGGGGGCGGCCGTGGCCGGCTCCATGTCCCAGTCGCCGACGACGTCTATCTCGACCAGCCCCGGTGTGGCGGGGCTTTCGGCGACCTTCTCGACCGCCGGGAGCGAGCGCATTTCCTCCTCGAAATCAAGCTCTTCCAGCGGCGCGTCGCCGAGTGCCTGAGTCCAGACCGAGCAGACTCGCGCGACCGGCTCGTTGATGCGCAGGCAGGTGACGCAGATGTTCTGGTTCTCCGGCTGCCAGATGCAGGGCTGGCGCGGCAGATTGTCGAGGAATTCGCGGATGCTGCCGTATCGCTGGGGTTGTACCATGTGCGCCTGCTCTGCCGCCGCCAGCCAGCACCCTCCGGCAGTACGTCGCCGGGAGAACGCGTGGGACGGGCGGCGGGCATCTCCTGAGGCGTATAAAGTTACTTCCCTTAGAGTAGGTGTTAATAGCGGGCAGGATTCTAAGCAGATAATGCAGGAGCTTGCCGAGCGAGGCTTCGCCATCGCGGTCGCGCTATTGCTCGCCGGAAGCGGCTACTGGGTCGCGACGCACGAGCGTGAAGCGGAGCCACTGCCGGGTGGCCCGGGGAGTCCCGGCGGCGACTACCTTACGTGGGGCGAGCCGGTCTGGCTGCCGCGCGCGTCCGAGTGCGTTGACGAGGATAACGGCCAGATTTACCCGGAATACGCCATCGGCTACGAGCCGAGCATTGCCGTCGACCAGCAGGGCAACCTCTACTACACTGCACACAAGGACCTGCGCTGGTCCGGCCCCAATGGTGGGCCTGGCGGCGGCGAGGGAGGGGCACCCGGGCCGGGGCCGTTCGTCTGCGGCTTCCCGTGGCCGGGCGGCGCGCAGACCTCGTGGGACTACTACGCCTCGTGGTTCTTCGTCTCGCAGGATGGCGGCGAAACGTGGGGGCCACCGAACGACTGGGGGACGGCCGATTTCGGCTCGCAGTATCCCGGTGACGAGGGCGACATCGGCGTCGATGCCAACGGGCGAGTATACTTTGTCGACACGACGCTCGAGGACAACTGGCTGCACATCTGGGACGACGGCGGCAACGCGCACGCCAACAGTCAGCGGCTGCAATCTACCACCGCCGACGACCGGCCGTGGGTCACCGCGCACGGCGACGGCGTCGTGCATTACCTCGGTAACAACGGCGTCTCGGTGCCGGGCATCCCGCTCACCGACGGAACCAGCGGCGTCGGCCGCTACTGGTACTACCGCGGCACGACCGTCGGCGATCAGGTAGTCTTCGACCAGGGACGGGTCATCGAGGGAGGCTGGGCGCACATCGCTGCCGAGACCGATGGACCCCACGTCTACATCGTACAGGAGGCAAACAACGGCGGCAGCGGCGGAGTCAAGGTATGGGTCTCGGACGACTGGGGCGCCAACTGGGCCGAGCCGGTCACAATCGGCCCGCTGGAGGGCTCGCACCCCGAAGGCTATCCGTGGATAGCGGCGGGGGAGAACGGCACCGTGATGGTCGCCTGGCAGGAGTCCCCGGAGGGGGGCCGGGCGGCCGGGACGCTCTACCTCAGCCGCAGCGACGACTACGGCGTGACATGGGAATACTGGGACGTCACCCCGCGCGAGGCGGTCTTCCTCTACCCCACCATCGACCTCGGCGCCGAAAACCGGCTCGGCTTCGCCTACTACGCAAACGAGGGCAACGGCACCCACGGTGAGCACACCTCCGGCGACCGCTGGTACCTCTACGGCGCCATCGCCGACGACCTGCAAGTGGGCGAGCAGCTGGAGTTCCTCAAGGCCGACCCGCAACCACTGCACACTTCCAGCGAGGCGGAGGCGGCGGCCGACGACCTGCACCCGCTGCACGACTTCTTCGAAGCAGTCATCGCCCCCGACGGCAGCCTCAACATCGCCTACCAGTACAACCTCGGGCAGCACCCCTGGGAAGCCGACGAGGAGCAGCGCTACCTGATGTTCATCCGCGGCGAGCTGGCCTGACCGCCCCTGCTATAAACGAGTTCCAGCTTCCACCAGTATGGCTGACTACGTGCGGACAGGATACCTGGCAGGGGTCTTCGATTACTGTCATGAGGGGCACGTAAACATAATTCGTCGGGCATCAGGGGAATGCGATGCCCTCATCGTAGCGGTGGTAGCAGACAACTTTGCATCCCGCTACAAGGCCCAGACGATCAGGTATGACGAGCAGTGGCGACTGGCCGCTGTCGAGGCTCTGGATATCGCCCAGCATGTAGTGCTGGTCGATAACAACGACCATGAACCATTCTATCGCGAATACGGGGTTACACACCTGTTCCACGGCACCGACTGGGAGAAGGAGCCCTACATCGATTTCATGGGGCGGGCGGCAATCGACCGAGGGAATATCCAGGTAGTCATGCTGCCCCACACTCCCGGCATCAGTAGCAGCCAGTTGCGTGAGCGAGAAATGTCAGCCCCCGGAGAGGACACGGACTGAATATCAGGCAACCCGGAGCTCGCTGGCCAGGTAATCACAAACTCGCCGGGAATTATTCCCGTCACAATACTTGTGGAAAATGCGCTTCGCTCTAACCTGCTGCCGGTCAGGGGTTCCATTATTCAACGCCTTCTGTAATTCAGCCAGGAAGGAGTCAAAAGTCTGGTTGAGTCTTCCGGGGAAAATAGACTCGTAGTCATAGAGCAGGCCTCGATTTTCTATATAAGATTCCAAGTCATAACAGTAGCTGACAACGGGGCGGTCCAGCAACAGGTAGTCAATCCAGGCACTGGAATAATCGGTTACCAGGATGTGGGCGTGCCTGAGCAGGGTACCTACCTCCCTGCAAGGTGAATCAGAGACATCAAGGACCTCTATACCATCAAAATCCAGGGTCGGTGTATTCGGGTGTTTTTTCACGCAAAATACGGCATCATGTCGTTCCAGCATTTCACCCAGCTTGCGGCATTGTTCTCTGGTAAATTCTGTGAAGTCCTCAAGCTCTTCCCTCCAGGTGGGCAGGTACAGGACCATTTTCCGGCCCTGGAGCTTTGCCTCGAACCAGGCAGACTCTTCCCGAAGGTCCGGGGCAAGGTCATTCTCAGCCTGGAGCAACATGTCATTTCGGGGCAGGCCCGTGGTCCAGACACTCTGCCGCGGCAGCCTGAAGGAGGCCTGCATTGCCAGCTGGTCCAGTTCTGAGCTACAGATTGTGGCCCTAGGGACCTTAAATTGCTGCTTGAGTGTTTGTTCGTCTTCATTCTTGGCAGTATACCCGATTCCCTTGACCGGGATACCATGCCATAGGTTGATTAATTTCCGCCTCCGGAAATCCATTGAATCCGAGTATGGTATGTCACCCCTGCCATGATGGATGATTATTATTCGGGCCCTCAACCAGGCCAGCAACCCCTCCAGACTATGAAAGAAAATAGCCTCATCGCCATTCCAGCCTCCTTTCTGGTAACAGAGAATAACACACTCAAATTCAGGGTGTCGGGAGGCTGAATCATGAAAGAAGCGAATGTTATCACGGAATTCCTGCCGGTCTTGGACCGGGAAGAGCAGCAGGTTTTCAGTCTTGGGAAACAAACGGTCAAGTATTAACAGAAAATAGCGGAATAATTCAAATGTCAGGTGAGGGGTCAAGTTTTCTTCCTCGCTCCTTTGTCGCTTGTTTATCCTGCTTTTTCAGAATGGCCACAGGGCCTGAAAGGTCTTGCGGTCCCGGATATCCAGCACACCAAACCGGGAGGCAAGCCACAGGAACGCAAGGCAGTAAACTATCAGGCCACCAGCCAGCAGGATTTCGTCCCTGAGACCGATGACCCAGAGTGATGCTGCGGGTACGCCAGCCAGTAACGAAACCAGCGTTGCAGTAGCAATTGCCCTCCAGGGACAGAGCCGGGAGAGAGGGATTTTCAGGGTACGAGCCGTCTGGCGCATGACAAATATCGTTGATAGCCAGGCTACTACTACCGTAGCAACGGGAATCCCCAGGAGGCGCATATCGCCTTCCAGCGTAACTAACAGAGTATAACTGAGGATTACGTTGATTATGGACATGGAGGCGGCCAGCCGGAAAAGGAAGTGTGTCTGTCCACTAGCCATGAGGACCCAACCCAGGCTGAACGGGCGGCTTGGCAACAGGAGCAGGTAAATCATGAAGACAGGCACGGCACCAGAATAGTCGGCCGTGAACAGGAAAACAATCAGCGGCTGGGCGATTATAGCCAGCCCCACCGCGAAGGGCAGGAATACCAGTGCCAGCGTATGCACGCTTTCGCTATAGAGTTTTTCGATATCCGAAAGTCGCCCTTCTTTATGCGCAGCAGACATTCTGGGCGTCACCACCTGGGCTGCGGACTGGGTTATCCAGCCGAAAATGGGGAACCAGAGCGACCCAATGTAATAAACCGCAAAAATCGTCGTCGAGAAGAATATACCCACAAGATATTTGTCGATGTTCAGGTTGATAACATAGACCAGGGCAGTAAGCCCCACTGGAATGCCATAGGCCAGCTGCTCGCGCATGAAGGCTGCACCAGAAACGCCATGGCGCAAGTATCGTGGGAAAATGTATGCCAGGACCGTCAGGACCTTAATCGTGGCAGTAATCAGGATTCCGTGAATCATCCCCATGGCGCTAGGATTCAGCCACGCTGCGAGCGGGAGCACAACGAGGTCCAGCAAGCTGAATCCAATCATGGTCCACATCGCTGCTTTGGCGCGGTCTTCAAGCACCAGCAGGTTCTGGAATGGCGTTACCAGCAGCATCAACCCGGTGTAAACGCCCAGCAGGAGGAGATACTGTTTCAACGGGTGGGAGAGCTCCCAGACTTCCAGCATCCCTTGGGCGGCCCCGAAGAGCAGGATGACGAACAGCGATGCCAGTCCGAGCAATCCCCAGGTCTGTCGGATTAGCTGCGGCCGTTCTGCGGCCTCCATACGCGGGAAAAAATATTGCAGGGACTGGGGCGTTCCAAGCAGGAGTAACGCCTGTATGGAGACGTAGACCAGGACCAGCTGCTGGTAAGTGCCATATTCATCTCTTATGAGCAGGCGTGTCAGGGCGATTGGAATAGCCAGACTCAGGCCAAACGCGATGGCGCGACCATAGATGAGAACAGCCACCTTGCGGGCCAGCATGGTTGAGATACTGGGGGGAGCAGGCTATAACGGTGTCCGAAATGGACTGGCGTGACTTCTTCGCTGCGTATTGCCGTGGTGTCCAGCGCCCGCAGCATCCATACCATCCGCTGGGTGGAGTGGCTCAAGGGTCACGGCCACGAAGTGGCGCTCTTTTCGCTCGTGGAGGGCGATGGTGCAACCCATTTTGGTCCAGAGCCGCCGCTTGACCGCCGCTACCTCTTCACCCTCGGAAGTGCCGTGCGCCGGACCACCGGCCGGTTGCGAAGGATGCTGGATGATTTTGCTCCGCAAGTCGTGCACGGGTTCAATCTTGTCAATCATGGAAATTATGCGGTCAGGGCCGGCCACCATCCTGTGGTGGTCACGGCTCTGGGCTCTGACGTCCTGTTAGCTCCGGATGAATCATGGCTACTGTCGAGAATAGTCCATAAAACTGCTCTGAGGGCGGACCGGGTGATTGCTCCGCCGGTTCTCGTGGAGAACCTGCGGAAATGGAAGATTGACGAGAAACGTTTGCTTTCCCTCATATTTGGAGTAGATTGTGATTTGTTCAAGCCGGGTCGCAAGGAACTCTTGGTGTTATTCAGCCGTGGTTTCCGGGACGTTTACGACCCTCTTTGCCTGGCAAGAGCCATTCCCGAGGTCATCAGGGAGGTCCCAGAGGCACGATTCATCCTAGCTGGTAACGGGCCACTTCGGGAGGAAGTTGCGGAGATGCTAGAAGATGCCGGTCCAAACGTCAGCCTTCCCGGTCTCTTGCCGGAAAATGAGTTGGCAAATCTCATGGGCCGGGCGAGGGCGGTGGTTACTCCAGCCCTTTCCGACAGCATCCCGCTGACGGCTCTCGAAGCAATGGCTTCCGGGGCAGTCCTGGTTGCCAGCGACATCAAGGCCAACCATCAATGGGCGTCTACCAGCGCGCCGGTGCTCCTGTTTCCTCCTGGTGATGCGGATGCGCTGGCGAAGGCACTGGTTCGCGCGCTCACCGAAGGGGGGCTGTCGCAACAGGCGCTGGAGCAGGGGCCGCCGCTCGTTGACGCAAACTGGCGCTGGGACGAAGCGGCCGCAACCGTTGAAGCACTGTATCACGAACTTTGCAGCAGTCGCGCGTAGAGCTCAGGCAGCTTGCCCTGTCGTGCATCCCAGGTGAATAGTTTTCGTGCGATGTGTTGACCCTTCGAGGCCATTGTTGCCAGGTCATCCCGGGACAGCAGCTCCCGCATACCAGCCGCCACAGTCGCGGGACTCGTGGACTCTATTGACAGGCCGGCGGCAGACAACGCAATCAGGCGGTCCAGCAGCGGTCCCCGTGCCGAAAGGACGGGGAGCCCCATAATCAGGTATTCGAAAATCTTGGTCGGCAGTCCCTTCAGGTACCGCTCGGTGGGCTGGAGCAGGGACAATCCCAGGCTAGCCTGCGACACCACTCCGGCCAGTTCCCGGTGGTCTACCCACCCGAGCCACTCCACCTGCAAGTCATGCTCCCGGTCGAACGTATGGCATTTCTGTTCCAGATTATCGTCATAGAATCCACCGGCAATCATCAGTCGGACGTCAAATGACTTCCGGAGCAGGCGCAACGCCTCCAGCATCACCAAGATACCACGGCGCTCGGTCAGGCTACCGACATAGAGCATCACCGGGGGACCGTCCGGTCTGGAACTGGAAACTGATGGAAAGTTCGCCAGGCGGGGATAGTTGGGCAGGACCAGAATCCGGCCATACCTGGCAAGACGGCGGCCAAGCCTGTTGTCAACCGTGACGATGGCGCTGGCACGAGGCGCAGCCACTTCGAGGGCAAGCGCCGTCAGTTGCGCTGCCAGCGGCCCCTGCAGCTCACGCTTCATCGGCACCATGTACTCGTGGCAGTCCCATACCACCGGCTTCCCGGTCAGCGGTCGCAGAAGCAGCGCGTAGAGTAGCGGGTCCAGCTCGTGGCAGTGGAACGCATCGTAGCGCCCGCGCAGCGCCAGCCGCAGCAGCCGCAGCGCGGTCGCCCCGGGCGGGCCGGCGGTCGAGACGCAGCGCACCATAAGGCCATCCACCACCTGCACCTCATTGCATGTGTGGGGCGTTAAAATTTCCACGTCGTAGCCCGCGTCGGCCAGCGTGCGCGCCTCCTTCCAGACGCGCTGGTCGAACGGTTTCAGGAATTCGCGGTCGCAGATTACCCCGATGCGCGCCACGCTCGCCGAAGGCGACACCCCTAAAAGCGGACGCTCCGCCTCCGGCAACGTGCGGGTGCTGATGGTCGCGCCGTCGGTGCGAGTGCCGGACACGCTGGGGCAGACGCTGCACCAGCTGGCGCTGGCCGAAGGGCTGGCAGCGCAGGGAGTCGCGGTGACGCTGCTCTGCCGCTGCGGGACCGCGCGCAGCGAGAACGGCGTGCAGCTCGAGCCGGTGCCCGACCGTGGCCTGCCGGGAGAGCGACTGCTATTCACGCGGCTCGCCGCCGGGCGGGTGCGCGAACTGCTCGGTGCGGGCGGCTTCGACCTGGTGCACGACCGCGGCTACCTCTTCGCCGGGGCCGGCGTCCGCGAGGCGGCGCGGGCGGGGGTGCCGTCGGTACTGCAGATTGACGATAACTGGCTGCGGTCGGAGACTACGGCGAGCCGGCTGGCGCGGACCTGGCCCTACCTCGAAGCGGCGCGGCGGTCGTGCCGCGAGCAGGTGTCGCTGGCGACCGGTGGCTTTGCAGTGAGCCGCACGCTGCGGCAGCAGGCAGCGCACTGGCACCCCGACGCGACCGGCTTCGCAGCGATCCAGAACGGCTACGAGTCAGGGCGCTTCACGCAGGAAGCCGAGCCGCTCGGCATTCGCGAGCAGCTCGGCCTCGACGGCCCGCTGGCGGTCTTCGTCGGAGCGCTGGGGCCGTGGCACGGAACCGCCGAGCTGCTGGCGCTGGCGCGCGCGCTGCCGCAGCTGGCGGTCGTCATCGCTGGCGGCGGCTACGGGCTGGCGCTGCCGGAGCTGCCTAACCTGCACCATATCGGCCGGCTGGAACGCGCCGACGTGCCGCGGCTGCTGGCGGAAGCGGACCTCGGGCTGGCGCCCTACCCCACGCGCGACTACGGCTTCTCGCCGCTGAAGATTTTCGAATACATGGGCTGCCACCTCCCCGTCGTGGCGACCGCGCTGCCGTCGGTGCGTGAAGCGACCGCAGGGAACGCACTGCTGACGCCACCGGGCGAGATGGCCGCAGGTGTAAAGCGGCTGCTCGACTCGCCGGGATTGATGGAGCGGCTTGGCGCGGCGGGGCACGCTTTCGCACTCCGCGAGCGCACGTGGGAGCGCACCGTCACGCGGACGCTCGAACTCTATGCGAGATTCGTATGAGCTTCGCGCCGGCGCACCTGAGCCTGCTGTTCCACATTCACCCCGACGACGACCCGCTGCTGCACGGCTCGACCGGCCTCGGCATCTGCCTGCCGCAGGGCGCCTATGCCGCGCTCGAGCGGCAGCCGGCGAAGCGTACCAGTATCGCATTCTACGAAGGCAAACGCAAGGTGAAGGACCCGGTCACGCGACGCGCGGTCGAGCTGGCGCTGGACCGCCCCGAAAAGCTCACCTTCTGGCTGCGGCGCGAAATGCCGCTCGGCGCCGGGATGGGGATGTCGGGCGCGACCGCGCTCGCGGCGTGCCTCGAGCTGGGCGTCGGCCTCGAGCAGGCGACGCGTGCCGCGCACCAGTCTGAAATCGAGCACTCGACGGGGCTCGGCGACGTGATGGCACAGGCGGCGGCGTTGCGCGACGGCCCCGGCGCGCGGCTGGTGCAGCGCCGCAGCCCGGGCGTGGGCGGCGACGTCGTGACGTCGTCGCTCGACGGCGCGCTGGCGCTCTGCCTCTGCGGCGACGGGCGCAACACCGGCGACGTGCTCAGGGACGACGGCTGGCGCGAAATCATCAACGGCGCCGCGACCGCCCACCCGCTGCCGGCGCCGACGTTGCGCGCCTTCCTCAAGGCGGGACGGCTCTTCAGTGAGCTCACGGGGCTGATGCCGCCAGAAGCGGCCGCGGCGCTGGCAGAGCTGCCGATGGGCGCGGTCGGAACGGTCGCGCACCTCGGGACCGCGGTGGTCGTGACCGACGAAGATATTGAGCCCATCGCGGCCGAGCTGGAGCAGTTCGGCGAAGTGCGGCGCTTCTAGGCTGCACTCGGCAAAGTGCCCGGCAGTTTGCCGGGCAGGAAGCGCGCCAGTGCCAGCTTCTCCAGAAGGCCTTCCTTGCCGGGGCCGGCGATGAGGATATTGTCGAGCACATCCTTGAGCGTCGCGACCGGAACCACCTCGATTTTGTCGCGGTAGTGCGACTCGAGCAGCACGTCCTGCATATTGGCCTCGGGGATGAGCACCTTGCGGATGCCCACCTCGGCGGCAGCCTCAATCTTGGCGGTGACGCCGCCCACTGGCAGCACCTGCCCGCGCACCGAGAGCGACCCCGTGAGCGCGATTGACTGGTCCACCTCCGCCTCTTCCAGCGCGGAGATGACCGCGGCGGCGATGCTCACCGACGCGCTGTCGCCTTCGACGCCTTCGTAGGCGCCGACGAACTGGACGTGGATATCGTATTTCGAGATGTCCTCTCCCGTATATTTCTTGACCAGCGCCGAGACGTTCTGCACCGCCTCCTTGGCGATTTCTCCCAGCTTGCCGGTCGCGACGGTGCGCCCCTCGGAGCGCGACGCGGCCGGCGTCACCTCCGCCACGATGGGCATCAGGATGCCCGACATCTCCGAGAGCCCCGAGTCGGCGCCCATCACTGCCAGCCCGTTGACCATCCCCACATGCGCCCCTTCAGTGATGTAGGTCTTGTAGTCGCGGCGGCGCTCGACGTAGCGGTCGACGACCTGCTGCTCCAGCGGTCGCGCAATCTGCTTGGCGCGCACGACGTGCTCCGCCGTGACCGTCTCGGCGTCCAGCTCGCGCGCGATGTCGCCCGCGACGCGTACCAGCCCTCCCAGCTCGCGCAGCCGCAGCGAGAGATGCTTCTGGCGGCCGGCGCGCCGCTGCGCCTCGACCAGCACTTCGCCAATCGCCTCGCGCGTGAAGTGGGGGATTTTCTGGTCCTTGGCGACTTCCTGCGCGATGAAGCGGACGTATTTCTCGCGGTTCTCCTGCGTGTCGGGAATCGTCGAATTCATGAACACCTCGTAGCCGTAGCCGCGGATGCGGCTGCGCAGCGCCGGGTGCATGCCCTGGATAGCGTCAAGGTTGCCCGCCGCCACCAGCACGAAGTCGCACGGCACCGGCTCCGTTTTCGTCATCGCACCGGCGGAGCGCTCCGACTGGCCGGTGATGGGGAACTCCTTCTCCTGGATGGCGGTCAGCAGCGACTGCTGCGACTCCATCCGCAGCAAATTGATTTCATCGCAGAAAAGCACGCCGCGGTGCGCGCGGTGAATCCCACCCGCCTCGACGCGGTCGTGCGCCGGCGTCTCGAGACCGCCCGACTGGAACGGGTCGTGCCGCACGTCGCCCAGCAGCGCTCCGGCGTGCGAAGCGGTAGCGTCGACGAAGGGCGCGCCGTCGTCGCGGTCGTGGAGCACCAGCCCCTTGGGAACCAGCGCGTTCTCCTGCCGCTGGTTGGTGTAGCGCAGCGCCATGAAGATGAAGGCGGCGGCGATGAGCGAGTAGAAGATGACCATCGGCTCCTTGAAGCCGGTCGTCGCGAACCAGAGAATCCCGAAGGCGACTATCGTGAAGACGATGAGCATCTGCGACTTCGACTTGCGTTCGCGCTCGAGCATCGCCTGCGCCTTCTGGACATCGACGATTTCCTTGCCCTTGCCCGACGGGACGACCCGCACGCGCGGCTCGTTGTTGTCCTCGGGGTTGTGGTAGACCAGCACGTCCTGCAATTCTTCCGGCGGCAGCAGCTCGGCCATGGCGTTGCCGAGCATCGACTTGCCGGTGCCGGGGTCGCCGATGAGCATCACGTGGCGCCGCTGGTCGGCCGCCTTGCGGATGATGTCGACCGCCGGCTCCTGCCCGATGACCTGGTCGACCAGCTGCTTCGGCACCGCGATGTCGCTCGTATCCTCGAGGTCGAGCTTCTTGACCCACTTGCGCGGGTCCGCCAGCGGCTTCGCCTTCTTCGCCATCTGCCCCGGTGCACTGTCGAGTGATATATAGGTTTCGAGTCGCGGCGGCACGTTTTTATCCGGGGCAGTGAGCGGGCGGCCATGATGGCGCGCCTGCGGCTGCTGCTGCTCTTCACGCTCCTGACGCTGCTGATGATGGGCGTCGGCCTCGTTGCAGGAGCATATTACGACACCTCACCGACAGGAGCGATGGCGCTGTTCTTCATAATTGCGGTGCTAATCAATATCGGCAGCTACTTCTGGTCCGACAAGCTGGTGCTGCGCGCCTACCGCGCGCGCATCATCGACGAGCGCGAGGCGCCACAGCTCTTCGGCGTCGTGAAGAAGGTGGCGCAGATGAACGGCCTGCCGATGCCGCGCGTCGCCATCGTCCCGTCGCAGACGCCGAACGCGTTCGCGACCGGTCGCTCGCCGCAGCACGCGGTGGTGGCGGCGACCGAGGGGCTGCTGCGGATGCTCGACCGCGACGAGCTGGAAGGCGTGATGGCGCACGAGATGGGCCACGTCAAGAACCGTGACACGCTGGTGATGGCTGTCGCGGCGACAATTGCGGGCGCGATTGCCTTCGCGGCGCGGATGCTCTGGTGGAACTCACTCTTCGGCCGCGGCCGCAACGTCCACCCGGCGCTGCTGATTCTGGTCATCATTACCGCTCCATTGGCGGCGTTCCTGTTGCAGGCGGCGGTCTCGCGGCAGCGCGAGTTCAAGGCGGACGCGACCGCTGCCGCGCTGACCAACAAGCCGTGGGCGCTGGTCAACGCCCTGCGCAAGCTGGAGCATGGCAACGCCCGCCGGCCGATGGAGGTCGGCTCGCCGACCCATGCGGCGCTCTGCATCGCCAACCCGCTGCGCGGCGGCGACCTGCTCTCGAGCATGTTCTCGACGCACCCCCCAATGGAAGCGCGCATCGCCGCGCTCGAGGCGCTGTAAGGATGGAACGGCTCACAGGCACTGATTTTGATGGTACAAAGCTATCCCGCGATGGCACGCTGGCGGTCACTTTCTCTGCCAAATGGTGCCCCTACTGCCGCGATTTCATGGCCGAGTTCAAGACAGCAGAGCTTTCAGTGGAGAAGGCAATGGGCGACGTCACCGACGAAGAGAGCGCGCTCTGGGACGATTTCGAGCTCAATGTTGTACCGACGATGGTGCTGTTCCGCGACGGCGTGGCCGTATGGCGTCGTGACGGCACACGGCACGTGGGCCTTAACGGAGCAGATATCGATGCTCTGCGGGCGGCGCTTTAACACCCCCCTGTCTGCCCGCGCGTGCTGTTGACTCGGGGGCGGCTGCTGGTCGTGGCCGCGGCGGTCTGCTGGAGCCTCTCCGGCTTCTTCCTCAAGGCACCAGCCATCCAGGCCATCGACCCGGAGGCGCGCGGACTGCTGGTGGCGTGCTGGCGGTCGTTCTTCGCCGCGGGCGGGATAGCGCTCTTCGTCGACTGGAAACAGGTACGCTGGCGGCCGGGGCTGTTGCCGCTGGTCGGATTCTTCGCTGCGATGAATCTCCTGTACGTGCAGGCGATGACCTCGTCGACTGACGCGGGCAACGTCATCTTCCTGCAATATCTGGCACCCTTCTGGGTGCTGCTCGGTTCCGCGTTCTGGCTCAATGAGCGGCTTGAACGCGCAAACGTCGCGGGCATAGCGTGCGGGCTGGCGGGCGTCGCCGTGATTGGATCTGCCGTTATCGGCAACTCCCAAGCGACCGGTGCACTGCTGGCGGTCGGGGCGGGCGTGACCTATGCCGGCGTAATCATCTGCCTGCGCTACCTGCGAGAGGAAGATCCTGGCTGGCTTGTGTTTCTCTGCTTCGTCTGTAGTGGACTGGTTCTGCTGCCGTTCGTACTGACACAGGAGAGGCAGCTGGCGGGCGAAGAGTGGGTCTGGGTCGGGGCGCTCGGAACGGTACAGATGGCGCTCGCCTACGGGCTGTTCGCCAACGGCGTGCGCCACATCAAGGCGCAGGAGGCGTCGCTGATTTCACTTATCGAGCCGGTGCTGAATCCAATCTGGGTACTGCTAGCATGGGGCGCTGTCATCGACCAGCGCACCATCGTCGGCGGTGGACTCATCCTGCTGGGGCTGGTGGTTCGCTACGCACGCGCCGAGGGGACACCGTGCTCCAACATCGATGACACGGGCGTACGGAGACGCGAGCGACTCGGATGGGGACTGGTGGCATTCTCCGCCGTCGGGGCGGTATTGATGGTCCAGTCCGGTGCGCCGGAAGCATGGAGCTGGGGGCTGTTCCTGCCACTGGCGGGCGGGTGGCTCTGTATTTTCGAGGCGTGGGACCGCACCTGCGTCTTCCACGCCGCCTTTTCAACGAGCGAGGTTGGCGGTGCCGTCTGTCCCATTGACGAACCGCAGACGGCGGCGCAGGCGAAGCTGCAGGCGTGGCTGCTGACACTTCGTGCAGTCGCGGTCGCCGCGGCGATTATTGCGGTCTTCGACCTAGTGGTTGGAACTTGAGAGACCCCACGCGCAGGGAACTGTCCTTTGTTCTTTGTATTGTGTTACTTGGGACATACGTATCCTGGATTACTAGTGAAGACCCCGTCTTTCTTCTAATTCCCCAGTCATTTTGTATTTTACTAGTACTCTACGCGATTTATGATCCTACCAGCGTTCTCAGATTCTTGACATATATGATGGCAAAAGCGGTCATGGCAGAAAGGGACAGTGATGGTGACGGGGAGCTGTCGAAAGAGGAATACGATACGATGGTCGAACAGGCCAAATCGGACGGGGGATGGCCCGGCGACTTTGACGCGGATGCGCTGTTCGCGAAATACGATTCGGATGCCGACGGTGAACTTGACCTCAGCGAAACACAGGCATTAATCTCGGAGATTGTTCCCAGAATGATGGGGGTGAACTCACCGGACGCCGGGCAGGAAGCCACGACTCGGGACTCGGATCAAAAAGAGCAGGAAAAACTGGAAAAATTGAACCGGGATGATTACATCTCCGAGGAGCGTTACAATCGCCTCACAGAGGACTTGGAGCGTCGCTAGCTACCTAGGGAAGTAGAACTACTGAGTTAGCGGCTCGGGGTTTCTGCTCCGGAGCTTATGCCTCTGGCCCCGGTTCGCCACGCAGCTTCTGCGAGAGCCACCAGGTACAGCCGATGGCGGCTACCCAGAACAGGATGTTGACGCGGTAGGTCCAGTGGTAGGCGTCCAGGTTGGCCATCCCGCTGTCGAGGAAAAAGCCCATCATCAGGTATCCCAGCGCGATGCCAAGCGCCTGTCCGACCTGTGCTGTCGCACCTGCCATCCCAAGGCCACGGTTGCGCTCGCGAGCGGTGGTGAAGCGTGCCAGCAACGCATCGTCTGTGAGTGCCTGCCTGCAGCTCCATGGCTGGCGAGCAGCGTGCGCTAATAGCGGTTAGCACTGTCTTCGACCCCGTTAAGCGCCGGGATAGAGGGGCGGAAACAGGTACCCCGGTAGCCGGTCATCGTCGTATTGCACGACGTAGAGCCCGCTCACCATCTCAGAGATGTAGATGTAGCCGCGCGGGTCAAACTGCAGCCCCCAGTTGAACGGAATAATGCATGACGCCCAGCAGTCAGCAAGGTCGTACTCCAGCTCAGTGGCCGGGTCGTCAATCCAGTCAGGCCCGTGCGAGAGATAGTAAGCACGCGAGTGGGTTGTACCGAGGCTGGTGATTGCCTGCCATCCAAGCTCCGGTTCGGGGTTGCCGTTCTCCCACTCAATCGAGCTCCAGATACCGCCATGGTCGGTAACCCATGCGCCGCCGTGGTAGTGCGTCCAGTAGACGCTACCGCCAAGCCCGGTGTCGCCGTTGTGCGGGCTGAAGATGTAGCCGCCGGGGATGTAGTGCTGCGGATGCGTAGTGACATTGCCGTTCTCATCTACTTTTATGCTAGTGCCGGGCAGCCTCCACTTTGAGACCAGGAACGGCTTGGCGGGGTCGGTCGTGTCAATCGTCCAGACCCAGCCAGTGTGGTTGGCGTTGCTGCCGTACTCAGGGGCAATGAGGGTGTAGTGGCGCCAGTTGAGACCGTAGTTCGGGTCCTCGTAGCCAGTACCACACTTGGAAGGCCACGGCTGCGGGCTGCCAGCGTAGATACCTTCGCAGACCAGGTGATCGTAGGGGATAACATAGTGAATATTGCCGTTACCGTCAGGTGGACTTGTCCACTCTTCAGCAGTCATACCGGCATGACCACCACCCTCAGGGCCATACCATCCCTCGCTCGCTGAAGAGCACCCCATCCATCTGCCCACCTCATTACCCTGTGGCCAACCGACGCCGTCTGTGGTTTCACCCCACGGATCGGGGATTAGTGGAGGAGAGCTCACGTCAAGGATTCGAAGGCCGGCATCCCAATATGCTGCATAGAGCAGGAGCTGGTCAGTAATGGGATGGCGGTGGATGACGTTGTCATGATTGAAAACTGTTCCGCCACACGTCGTTCCAGGTTCCGGGGAATATGCTCCATGCCGCTCAATCAGCCGATTGGATTCGTTCTTGCCCGTACCAGGGATGATGCTGCCGAAGTCAGAAGCCCAGAAAATTTGCGTGCCCTTGTAATACCCGCCCCCGGGAATTTCCGGGTAGGGATCCGCTCCGAACAGGAAGACATGGCATTCATCCTGCTGGGTTGGTGGCGCGTTGGACCAGTCACAGTAGACATGAACATCCTGGTTGTGGAAGCCCGCGGGCGGGTTGTTCCATTCGGCCCGCTTGACTGGATAACGCTTGTTGCTGACATCAATCAGATCGAGGCGGTTCGCACCAGAATTAACCTCAGTACCGTTTGGAATAGGATCAAGTTCACTGTTAGTCAGCTCGTGGTTGATGAGTACCCAATTGTTGTCCTGCGTCACCTTGATATCGATTATGCGTGCGATATCAGCGTAATATGTTGAGAGTTGCTGGACATTGTTCGGTTCACGAATATCCAGAATGTGGAACTGGTTGTATGCCGCTACATATGCGTAACAGCCTTCAATGCAGTCCGGGAAATCTCCCTCGATTGTTACCTCTGAGTTGTCACCCGGAGTCGGTGCAGTGTTCTTGGACCCACTGTCACAAGGGCGACCCACCCATGCATTTTCTGGGTCAGGAGGAGGAGTCAACTGCCCATCACAGTTGAGGTTGTGGTAGTCAATCAGGGTCATGTTGTCGGTCGCCAGGAAATGCTCGGACAGGTTGGTGTGGTTGTGGTTTCCCGGACCGGTGATTTCTGTGACTGGGTCAACCCAGTTAGCTGACCAGTGGCTGCTGCCATCGTCATCACTATCATTGAAGCTGAAGATGGCAAAAGACGCCAGCGAAACTGTCAGCAGGCCCGCTATCGCAATCGCTGCTATACGCTGCTGCTCCCGAGTCAGTTCCATGCCGCGGGCCACAATACCGGTGATTAAAGACTTAGTCCTGCCGCAACGCCCACGGCATGCTCGCATTGGAGATTCCGACGCCCTCACCCTCGGAGAGCGCAATCAGCCCGATTTCCACGTCGGCGGGATAGAGCGCGACGCCCCACGCGAGCGCCTCGGCGAGCGAAAGGCCGTTGGCCATCTTCTGCGCGACGCGGAAGCAGAGCAGCCGGCGCGAAATCGCCTCGCCGATGCCGGTCGCCGCAATCCCGATTCCCGCGTCGGTCCAGAGCCCGCCACCCCAGTGCGGCGTATCGCCGACGCGCCCCACCGGGCGGCCGCTGACGCCGCCGGTCGAAGATGCCACCGCGAAGACGCCTTCGGCGTCGAGCGCGACAGCGCCGACTGTGTCGGTCGCCGATTTCCTCTGCGAGCCGGTGACCGGCGCCGGCGTGATACCATGGGTCTGCGCGTACGCTCGCGCGCCACTGCCGGCGAGCGTGTCGAACTCCTCGTCCATGACCAGCCGCGCGACGCGGACCGGGTTGGCGATATCTTCGACAGCGGCGACCGTCCCCAGCCGGCCGTCACTGCACGCCACCGCCGCGTCGACCTGCACCGAGCCGTCGGCGCGCAGGCAGGAGCCGGTGCCGGCGTTGAAGCGCGGGTCGTCCTCGAGCGCAACGACCGCGGCGATCGCAGCGCTGACCGCGTCAGCGCCGCCGGCGAGCAGCTCCCAGCCGACCTCGGCAGCGGCGTCAACGCCATCCTGCTCCTCCGGCGAATGGCCGGCGCCGCCGTGGACCACGATGCGCATGCGCGGCGCAGAAGGAGGCGCTATTTGGCGGCACGGTTCGGCTTTAAGCACCGCGCCGTTCGCCGCCCATGAGCGATGGAGAGGGGCAGCCGGTAATCCGCGTGCTGATGATGCCAAAAGACACCAACGCCTTCGGCACCATCTTCGGCGGGGTAATCCTGAGCCAGATTGACCAGGCCGCCGCGATCGAGGCGCACCGGCACCACGTGGGGATAGTCGTGACGATCGCGATGGACTCGGTCGAGTTCAAGCAGCCGGTCCTCGTCGGCGACCTCGTTTCCTACTACTGCACCACGCACCGCGTCGGGACGAGCTCGGTCAGCGTCGATGTGAACGTCATGGCGCAGCGGCAGTTCGCCGAGAGCGGCAAGTTCATCCCGGTGACCGAGGCGCGCGTCACGATGGTCGCCATCGGCGACGACTGCCAGCCGATCCCGCTCAGCCGCCCGCAGGATTAGGTGGGAGCAGGGGACGCGCCCCCGTCACGCTCGCAGCGCCCGCAACCCTTGCAATGGC